>CADBSX010000133.1 GCA_902797515.1 uncultured Eubacteriales bacterium
GCAGACCTTATGAGTACCGAAAAGAAGAATATTCAGGACGGCATACAGCGCATAGCGCAGAAAGCGAGGGCGGCGGGCATATATCTTATCCTCGCCACGCAGCGTCCCGACGCGAAGATAATAGAGGGCTCTATAAAGACGAACTTCACCTCGCGTATGGCGTTCAAGATGTCGAACGGCACCGATTCTATGGTAGTCCTCGACGAAACGGGCGCGGAAAAACTGCTCGGACGGGGCGACCTTCTTTACAGGACGAGTTCTATGCCGAACGTCGAGAGGGCGCAGGGCGCGTTCGTCGATACGCCGGAGATAAAACAGTTCGTGAAGTATATCATAGACAACAACAAGTGTTATTTCAACGTCGCGGCGCAGAAAGCCATCGACGAGGAAGTCAATCCGTCGGTCGAGACGGTGAACGGCAAGACGGGAGGATCGGATCACGCGGTGACGAGCGAATATATAGACTCGCTCCGTATAGCCGTCAAAATGAAAGTCGTCTCGATAGCGTTATTGCAGAGAAAAATGGGATTCGGTTTCCCGAAAGCCGCTAAAATTTTCGATTGGATGGTCGAAGAGGGCTACGTGGTCGAAAGTCAGACGGGCAAGCAGAAACAGGTGGTTTTAACGGAAGAACAATTCAGGGAAAAATTCGGCGAATTATGATTTTTAAGGAAAAGACTATCGGTGTGATTTCTCTCGGTTGCGACAAAAACAGAGTGGATACCGAGAAAATGCTCGCGATACTCGGTTCGGACAAGATAACTTCGGACATAGAGAAAGCGCAGATAATAATTATAAATTCCTGCGCCTTTCTCGAAAGCGCGAGGAAAGAGGCGTTAGACGCCGTTTTCGAGTGCGACGGATACAGGGAAAAAGGAAAACTCGAAAAGTTGGTGCTTACGGGCTGCCTTCCGCAAAAATACGTAGGCGATATTTTTTCCGAACTTCCCGAAGTCGATATATTTTTAGGAATATCCGATTACGCTCGCCTTCCCGAGGCGATAGAAGAGGCTTACAAGGGCAAAAGAGTGAACTTCGTCGGCGACGTAAAAAGAGAGGAAGAAAGCGCGCGCGTCGTGACGACGCCCCTTCACTACGCATATCTCAAAATCGCGGACGGATGCGACAATAAATGCACGTATTGCCTTATTCCGTCTATCCGAGGGAAATACCGTTCCGAGAGAATAGAGGATCTTTTAAAAGAGGCGGAGGGTCTCGGCGACGTCGCGGAACTGATACTCGACGCGCAGGACGTGACGAGGTACGGCGAGGACTTGTACGGCAAGCCGTGCCTTCCCGAACTTATAAGAAAGTTGTCCGCGCTCGGAAACGTCGGCAAAATAAGGATACTTTACGCCTATCCCGACAAGATAACGGACGAACTTATACGCGAGATGGCGGAAAATCCGAAAGTGATAAAATACATATATATTCCCCTTCAACACGCGGACGACGCGGTGCTTAAACGTATGAACAGAAAGGGAACTTACGCGGAATATATTTCTCTTATAAACGAACTGCGGGAAAGGATAGACGGGATAGCGATAAGATCGACGTTCATCGCAGGTTTCCCTGGGGAGACGGAAGAGCAGTTTGACAGGCTCGTCGGCTTTTTAAAAGAGGCGAAACTCGAAAACGCGGGATTTTTCGCTTACTCACGGGAAGAGGGCACGCCCGCGTACAGGTTAGGCGGACAGTTGTCCGAAAAGGTGAAAAACGCGAGAGTGAAAAAACTCTACGCCGTTCAGAGGAAGATTTCCGAGGAAAAGGCGAGGGCGTATTTAGGAAAAGAGATCGAAGTTCTCGCCGACGGGATAGATTACGACGGACAACGCTTTTACGGCAGGGCGTACTTTATGGCGCCCGACATAGACGGGAAAGTGTATTTTACGTCCGACAGCGAAGTCGATCAGGGCGAAACGTATAAAGTGCTTATAGAAAAGACGGACGGTTACGATTTTTACGGGAGGGCAAAAAATGAATTTACCGAATAAACTCACGCTTTTAAGAATAATACTTATCCCCTTGTTCGTGTTATTCGTATATCTGCAATTTGTCGGGCATTATTTCGTCGCGCTCGGCGTATTCGCGGTCGCGTCTCTCACCGACTTTTTCGACGGATATATAGCGAGAAAATACGACCTCGTGACCGACCTCGGAAAATTCATGGATCCGATAGCCGACAAAGTGCTCGTGCTTACGGCGTTCACGGTCATGCTCTGTTATCCCTTTTACGACAACGCGTTCGTATTCGCGTGGGAAGGTTGGGGCTTCGTCTTAGGCGGGATCGGGCTTTCGGTAATTTCCGCGAGGGAAATGGTCGTTTCCTCTCTTCGTATGATAGCGGCTAAAAAAGGCGTCGTGCTCGCCGCCGAGAAGATCGGCAAGGTAAAGACCTTTTTCTCGGACGTCACGATCGTGTGGATGCTCGCCGCCGGCGCGGTGATACCTTTAAGCGAGGACGTCGGAAAAGTTCTTTGCGTCGCAGGGCTTGTCCTTTTCGGTATATCGGTCGTACTCACCGTTATTTCGGGATGCTCGTACCTTATTAAAAACCGCGGAGTGTTTTCGGAAAAATGAGCCTTGCGATAATCGGTTTTTATCACGGAAACCGTTCGGAACATTTCAAGAGAATCGCGGAAGTTTCGCAAATATTCGACGGGGCGAATTTTTCCCCCGACGGGATATTTTCGTTATTTTCGGGCGACGAAAAAAAATATTTTGAAAATTTTAAAAATATACGACAGGCGTATGACGACGTTTTCGTGATAAAATGCAGTCGTAACAAGTTCGACGAAGAGACTGCGGAAAGTCTTTACGGGGCGGAAACGGGCGGAACGTGCGTTTTCGCGGACGAGGACAAAGCCGCCGAGGCGGCGGGAGAGTTTATAAAGACGCTCAACGAAAAATACGGCGTTAAGTACGGGAAATCGGTATTCAAAGTATTCGGCGTAGCGGAAGAAAAACTCTCGGAAGTCGCCGAAACACTCTCGAAAAACGGCGTAAAGATACTTATAAGCGGGAAAAATCTCGATTATAAAGCGGAAATAGTTTACGACGACAAATCGACGAAGATGGACTTCGACGAGGTTCAGAAAAAATTCGTCGGCGCGCTGAAAGACAGGATATACGCGACGGAAGATATGTCGCTCGCGGAAACTCTCGTTCATCTTTTAAAACTTCGCGGCAGAAAATTTTCCTGCGCGGAATCCTTCACGGGCGGCAGCGTCGCGGCGGAGATCGTGTCCGTTTCGGGCGCGAGCGAGGTGTTCTACGAAGGGATAGTCGCGTATAACGAAAGGGCGAAAGAGGAAAGGCTCGGCGTTGACGAAAAGTCCATAGAAACTCGCAAGCCCGTTTCGGCGCAGGTCGCGGGCGAAATGGTCGAAGGGCTTATCGCGGGCGGAAAGGCGGAAGTCGCGGTTTCGACGACGGGCATCGCAGGGCCGAATTCGGACGATTCCGGTTTTCCCGTCGGGCTGTGCTATATAGGTCTCGCCGTGGACGGCGATATAAAGGTTTTCAAATACGTCTTTGACGGCGACAGGCGGGACGTGATCGAAAAGGGAACGAAAACGGCGTTATTTTCCGCGATAGCGGCTTTAAAAAATATTTAAAAAAGAGGAAAAACCATGGTAGAAGAAAAACAGAAAGCGTTGGATCTCGTGCTTAAAGAGATCGAAAAGCAGTACGGCAAAGGCGCGATAATGAAACTCGGCGAGGGCGCGGCGGATCAGACGATAGACGTGATATCGACGGGCTGTCTCACGCTCGATCTCGCTCTCGGCATCGGCGGACTCCCGAGGGGAAGGATAATCGAGATATACGGTCCCGAATCTTCAGGTAAGACCACGGTCGCCCTTCACGCGATAGCGCAGACGCAGAAAGCGGGCGGCATCGCGGCGTTTATCGACGCGGAACACGCGCTCGATCCCGTTTACGCGGCGAAACTCGGCGTAGATCTCGAAAATCTCTACGTTTCTCAGCCGGACACGGGCGAACAGGCTCTCGACATAACCGACAGTTTAGTAAGGAGCGGGGCGGTGGATATAATAGTAATCGACTCGGTCGCGGCGTTGACGCCGAAAGCGGAAATCGAGGGCGATATGGGCGATTCGCACGTAGGCTTGCAGGCGAGACTGATGTCGCAGGCTCTCCGCAAACTCACGGGAATAACGAACAAATCCAAAACCTGCGTGATATTTATCAACCAACTCCGTGAAAAAGTCGGCATAATGTTCGGAAATCCCGAAGTCACGCCTGGGGGAAAAGCGCTCAAATTCTATTCGAGCGTGAGAATAGACGTCAGAAAAGCGGACGCGCTCAAAGACAGCGACGGTATGTTCGGAAACAGGACGAAAGCGAAGATAGTCAAAAACAAACTCGCGCCGCCGTTCAAGACCGCCGAATTCGACATAATCTACGGCGAGGGCATTTCGCAGACGGGATGCATAGTCGATCTCGGCGTCGAATACGGCATACTCGAAAAGAGCGGCTCGTGGTTTTCCTATCAGGGCGAGAAGATCGCGCAGGGCAGAGATAAAGCCAAAGAATATATCGCGCAAAATCCCGAGATCGCGGCGGATATCGAAAGGCAGATAAGAGAAAAGGCAAATCCGAATAAAACGGAATAATAATAAAGACGCAAAAGACCGCAAGCCGCGTATATCGCGCGGCTTGCGGTCTTGACGAAAATCATGAAATCGCTTAAAGAATTGTACAAGACGGGCAGAGGACCGTCGAACACCATCTGGGGCTGACGTGCGATCCCGTATGCGGGCTCGTGCAGATACCTTGCATAGCGGCTCCGTATTCAGTTGAACCAGCCGTAAACCGCGCATTTTAGCGGTCTTTCGGCTCATCTTCCTCGTAGTACATACAGTAC
>CADBSX010000134.1 GCA_902797515.1 uncultured Eubacteriales bacterium
CGAATTTTCGGGGATCTTGTCCGCGTCGAGCCGAAGAATTTTTCCCTCTCCCGACGGCTCGCCTATCGCGACGGTATAACTTCCGAAAACGGTTTCGCCTTCCTTAAAAGGCTCTACGAGGTCGGTTTTTTCCCGCTCTTTGTAAAACGTTATATATCCGTATTCCCTTACCGCTTTTACGCCTTTCGGAAGAGAAATTTCCGAGCCGTTTACGGAATTTTTAAGTTCTCTGACCGCGTCGACGTGGACTTTTTCGTAGTCCTTTTTTACGCCGCACTTCTTCATGGCGACAACGCACGCCCGCGAAAATATGCACGGGCTCTCTTTTTCGGAAACCGAATATCCGCCGTACCGGAAAACGACCGCCTTTTCCGCCTCGCCGTCAAGGTACGCGTTTTCCTCTTCCGAAATCTCCGAAAATCTGCCTATCGCCCTCTCGAAACTCGGAAATTTTTCCTTTATTACGGGAACGAGCCTGTTACGGATGAAATTCCTCGAATAGTCCGTCGCCGCGTTCGTTTCGTCCTCGACGAATTCGATCCCGTTTTCCAAGGCGTATGCGTCTATCTCTTCCCTCGTCGCTTTTAAAAGCGGTCTCACTATATATCCGCGCTTGTCCGATATGCCTTTCGCGCCGCCGCCCGCCGCGCCTCTGAAAAGGTTTAAAAGCACCGTTTCGGCGTTGTCGGAAAGGTGATGCGCGGTCGCTATCTTATCGCAAAAACCGCCCTCTACCGCATTTTCAAAGCACTCGTATCTCTTCTTTCTCGCCGCCTCTTCGACGCCCGAGCCGCTTTCCGCGGCGTACTTTAAACAATCGTATTTGCGAAAGTAAAGCGGAACGCCGCGTTTTTTACACAGTTCCGCGACGAAACGACTGTCTTTTTCGGAATTTTCGCCGCGTATTCCGTGATCGACGTTTATGGCTTTTACGGTTATCCCGAGTTCTTCGGCGTTTTCGAGCATCATGCGGAACAGGCACGCCGAATCACGCCCGCCCGACAAAGCGACGGCGACGGTTTCGCCCTTTTTGAATAAATTGCGATCGAAATTTATTTCCACGTATAAATTATAACATTATTTGGAAGTTTAGACAAGTTTTATTCCCCGTAATTTTCAAATTAAAATAAAAAGTTTCTTTCCCGCGTTGACTTTAACCGCCGTTATTGTTATAATTGTCGCAGAGGTGAAAATTATGGACTTTTTATATTGCGCGCCGACGGTTTTCGTCATCGGCAACGAATACGAAATACTCGTGAACGCGAACGAAAACGGGCTTATCGGAATCGAGGCGGGCGGGAAAATTTACCGCGAGGAAAATTCGGGCGTCCTTGCCACCGAAAAAAATTACGCGAAGATACGCGTTCCGCAAAATATTCTGGACAAGGCGAAAGCGTATTCCGTTATTTACCGCAAAACGATAGACAGAAGGGCGTATTTCTCGCTTATGGCCGAAGAGCAAAGGGCGGATTTTTCTTTCAGACCTATTGAAAAAACCGAAAATATACGCGTGTATCATATCGCGGACGTGCATTACCGCTATAAAGAGGCGGAAGAAACGGCGGGATTTTTCGGCGACGATACCGATCTCTTCGTCGTAAACGGGGATATAGGCGAGGTGGAAACCTTTGAAAACTACCGCGAAACGAGCCGTTTTACGGGGAATATATCCAAAGGAAAGATACCTGTGATATTCGTAAGGGGGAATCACGACACGCGGGGAAAACTCGCCGAATTTTACACTTCTTTCTTTCCCGCCGAACGCTCCGACACTTTCTTCTCTTTCTCGATAGGACCTCTTTCGGGCGTGGTACTCGACCTCGGCGAAGACAAGCCCGACGACCACACGGACGCGTCGTATCCGAATCCCGACGTTTACGGCGGCGTGAACGACTTCTATTCGTTCAGAAGGCGGGAACTCGAATGGCTGAAATCCGTCGGAAAAGCCGAAAAGGGCAAGACGGTGTTCGCGATAAGCCATATATGCCCCGTTCAGACCACTCGCAACGCGGGCGACTGTTTCGATATAGAAAGAGAACTCTACGCCGAAATGAACGGCGAACTTGAAAGGCTCGGCGTTTCCTTTATGCTCTGCGGACATATCCACAGCGCGTACGTCTTAATGCCGGAAGATCCGAAAAGTCTTTTAAAACACGATTATCCCGTTATAGTCGGCTCGGAAATAGTAAACGAAAAGACTTCCGACGGGGAAACGAGGTTTGCGGATATTATAGGCGCGGCGATAACGGTGAACAAAGAGAGCGTCGAAGTACTGTTCACGAACGGAAAGCGCGAGATAACGGAAAAACACGTTATTAAAACCGAAAAAAGATAAAAACGCCGCAAAGCGTTTTAAAAGGCGGCACAGCGCGAACGCTATGCCGCCTTTTAAAAATTAAAAAAATAAACGAGCGGACTTCGCTTTCGCAAAGTCCGCTAAACGGTGCCGCTGACCGGATTTGTCCGCCGTTCGGCGGTAAGCGAAGCGGAACGGAGCGCTACGTCATTTCGTCCTGCGGTCGGCGGCTCGCGAAAAAGCGGACTTCGCTTTCGCAAAGTCCGCTAAATGGTGCC
>CADBSX010000135.1 GCA_902797515.1 uncultured Eubacteriales bacterium
CATATCCCGTTGTTTCTTTCAACTGTTTCAGTCGGTTTTCTTCTTTTTCTTTATAACTATGACCGCCGCGACCGCGCCGCATATTACGACCGCGCCGCCGACAGCGATAAGCGTTATCGTCAAAACCGTATTCCCGCCCTTATTTTCGGGCGTTTTCGCGGGCGTATCGGGCTTTTGCGTATCTTCGGAAGGAGTTCCCGACGCGCTCTCCACGGCGACGTCAACCGTCACGTTTCCGGTCACGTTTTCTATCGTATAGCGGGCTTTTCCCTCTTCCGCGGGCATAACCGTCTCGCCGTTCGCCTTGACTTCCTTTATCCTGTATCCGTCCTTTACCGCTAACTCGAAAAGAACGTCGTCGTTTTCGTAAACCGAACGCATACTCTTTATAATACTGACGTATTTGTCGTCCGCGTTATAAGTGATGGTATATTTATCCTTTTCGACGAATTCCGCGCGCGCGTAAGTTCTGTTTTCGGGATTTTCCAGCGTATAGACGCCGTTTTCCATCTGAGCGGTGACGTCAACGTCGTTTATGAACAATTTGCTTATTTTATATTTCTTCGTGCCGACCACGCCCGCCGAAACGGTGAACACCGCCTTTCCGTCGTCGGTCATTCTGTAAGAGACCGTTCCTTCCTGTTGCGAAGATACCGCGATTATTTTCCTGCCGTTCAGTTCGAGCAACCTTTCCCCGAAACGAACGCCGAGTTTTTCCATATCGGCGCAATTGAAATGATATTGATCGGTGCCGTTATACGTGCCGTCCGCGTTTACTATTATAAGGTCGGACGTTTCGATCGTTTCAACGCCGTTGCCCATATCGTCCGCGACTTTTTGTTGCATCGCGTTGAAAGGCGGAACGTTCGAGTTCGAGTGAGAAACGAAAGTCGTCGCTATCTTTCCTATCACGAAAGGCATCCCGTAAACTGCCGAATCTCCCGTTATTTCCGCGAGGTCCGTCCGCATATCCGCTATAAACGCCTTTAAAAGCCCCTCGTATTCCGTGTGATGCCCGAGATCGTCGCAGCCCTGCATCCACGCAAAGCCTTTAATCTGCGGCTCGTAGCCCGCGGCTTTGAGTTCGTCGTACACTTTCCCGAAATTATATAAAAAACGCGCGTATAGATAGCCTGTGGCGTCGTTCTTCGTGTCGTTCGTCGCGGTGTTCGGGGCGTAACCGTCAGGCCAGAGCGAACGGGGATACCAGTTCCCCCATTCCGCGCTGAGTCCCGAGTCTATATCCCGAAGAGCCGTTCCGCCGGCGCCCGTCTTGAATATAAAGGCTTTTCTGCCGTCGGACGCTCCCTCGTACTGCCCGTTTATCGCTTTCGCTATTCCGTATTCGGGCCCTACGAAGTTTCCGTTCGAGCCGAGCCCTCTTCTTACTCCCCATACGAATTTATCAGCGGTCATAAACGACGAACCGTAGCCGGAACTTCTGAAATTCCACTGCGTTTCGCCGCCGTAACCGACGTTCGGGAAGGTTTCGGTCAAACTATCGAATCCTTTCGATGAATAACCGACCGCGTTCGACTGTCCCGCGATAAGGTACATATCGAGCGGGATTTTATCTTCCGCTTTTGCGGAAAAAGGCTTATATGGCGCGAAAAAGCCGCACGTAAGTATTATCGCCGCTATAAACGCCGCCGCCTTTCTAAAAACTTTTTTCATTTTCCTTTTCCTTTTTTAACTTACTTTTGATTTTCAACACCGCGTAAAAAAGAGTTGATTAAAGAACTGTATTATTTTAAAGAATTATTTTTAAGCGTCCGTACTTTTTCCCGCTCGTTCTGAACGCAAAGATTTCTCGACTTCGTTTCACTTCGCTCGTCAATGTCCGCTTGAAAAGCGGATATTCTTGCCGAGGGGCTCCCGCTTTGCGGGAAACGGCAATTCAAGGCGACAGCCGCGCCGAGAAATCTCTATGAACAGACAACGCCGTGAAAGAAAGCGGGGATTAAAGAACTGTTTTTCAGCGTTCGCACTTTTTCTTGTCCTTTCTAAACTCCGAGATTTCTCGTCAACGTCCGCATGAAAAGCGGCGTTTAAATCACTCTTTCAATCCGCCGACCGTGAGCGACTTGTTTATTACGTTCTGGAACGAACAGAATAATACCACCGACGGCACGGAACATATCGTAAATCCCGCGAGCACCTGCGGCAGGCTCGCACCGTATTTCGCGGAATCGTATTGAAATACGTACAATCCGTAAGCAAGCGTCGGTACGCTCGGCAAAAATATAAGCGACGTGGAATAATCGTTCCAACTGCCTATAAACGCAAGCACGTACAAAGCCGTAAACGTCGGCAACATTATCGGAACTATTATTCTCAAAAATACGGTAAGATGCCCGCCGCCGTCTATAAATACCGCTTCCGAATAAGAATTAGGTATCGCCTTGAACGCTCCGTATAACAGCAGAAAGTTAAAGCCGAAAGGTCCGCCGGGGAATATAATATACGGCCACAGGTTATTGTATATTCCG
>CADBSX010000136.1 GCA_902797515.1 uncultured Eubacteriales bacterium
TGACCACGGCAAGACCACTTTGACCGCTGCGATCACGATGGTCATGGCATGCAAGGGCGACGCTGAGGCAATGAGATACGATCAGATAGATAAAGCGCCCGAAGAAAAAGCGAGAGGTATTACGATCAATACCGCTCACGTCGAGTATCAGACCGACGCTCGCCACTACGCTCACGTTGACTGCCCGGGACACGCGGACTACGTCAAGAACATGATCACGGGCGCGGCGCAGATGGACGGCGCGATCCTCGTCGTTGCGGCTACCGACGGTCCGATGCCTCAGACCAGAGAGCACATTCTTCTTGCCCGTCAGGTCGGTGTTCCCTATATAATCGTATTTTTGAACAAGACCGATCAGGTTGACGATCCCGAACTTCTCGAACTCGTTGAAATGGAAGTCAGAGGACTTCTCGACGAGTACGGATTCCCCGGCGACGACACTCCGATCATCAAAGGTTCTGCTCTTAAAGCGCTTGAAAAGGCTTCGTCCGGCGCGAGCAAGGAAGAGATCCTTGCCTCTCCCGAGTGCAAGTGCATACTTGAACTTATGGACGCTATCGACAGTTATATCCCGACTCCGGAAAGAGACGCGGCTAAACCGTTCCTTCTTCCCGTCGAAGACGTATTCACGATCAGCGGCCGCGGTACGGTTGCTACCGGAAGAGTTGAAAGAGGCGTCGCGCACGTCGGCGATCCCGTCGAGATCGTAGGACTTCAGGAAAAGCCTACGACTTCGGTCATCACCGGTCTTGAAATGTTCCGTAAAACTCTTGACGAGGCGCAGGCGGGCGATAACGTAGGCGCACTTCTCCGCGGTATCGACAGAAACGGTATCGAAAGAGGACAGGTCATCACCAAGCCCGGAACCGTTCACGCTCACACCGAGTTCAGCGGACAGGTTTACGTCCTTACGAAAGAAGAAGGCGGACGTCACACTCCGTTCTTCAACAACTATCGTCCTCAATTCTATTTCAGAACTACCGACGTTACCGGCACCATCAAACTTCCCGACGGAGTTGAAATGGTAATGCCCGGCGACCACGTCACGATCGACGTTTCCCTTATCACTCCTATCGCGTGTGAAGAAGGACTTCGTTTCGCTATCCGTGAAGGCGGCAGAACGGTAGGATCGGGCGTAGTTTCCAAGATCATCAAATAATTTTTCCGAAAGGTTAAAAAACGGCTTTAAAAGCCTTGTCGGCGGAGAATTTCCGCCCGACAAGGCTTTTTGTACTTTTACTGAATTTTGAGACCGACGGACGGAAACGCGAGGGACAAAAAAGCAGCGAAAGTCCGACGAGGAAATAAGGGCTTTCCGACGCGGAAAAAGAAGAAAAACGGCGGTAAAACGCGAAAAAAACGGTAAAAGCGGACAAAAAATGCCGCGGGAGCGAAATTCTTTCGCTCCCGCGGCATAAATATATTTCGTATAATAAAATATACGTCGGACAACGTTCAACTAACAAAAAAAGAACGGAACGCCTTCGTTCCGTCCGTTTTTAAGAAAAACAGCCGTTTTACGCTCTTTCTACTTTACCGCTTTTAAGGCATCTCGCGCAAACGTATTCAGAAGAAACAACGCCGCCTTTTACGACTCTTACTTTCTGAACGTTCGCATTATATAAACGAGGAGTCTTACGGTTACTGTGGCTTACCTTATTGCCCGAAAGTTTCGCTTTTCCGCAAACACTGCAAACTCTTGACATATCGCACCTCCAAATACCAAATTAAAATCAAAGCATAGATACTATATCACAAATTCGTTTTAAAAGCAAGGATTTTGAGGGCGTTTCGGCGAAATTTCGGCGTAAAATTTATTTGCATGCCGAAAAGGCGTGCAAAACTCTTGTAAAAAAGAAAAAATTATAGTATAATTATACAAAGGAGGAATATATGCCGGTAGGGACTTCTAATATTTACGGTAAAATTTCCATTTCGGACGACGCGATAGCGAAAGTCGCCTCGCACGCCGCCTTGGAGTGTTACGGCATAGTGGAAATGGTTCCGAGAAGACTTCGGGACAGTATTTCTGCCCTCTTCGGTAGAAATTCGAGTACAAAGGGCGTGAACGTTTCCACGAGCGGAGACAGAATATTTATCGACGTTTACGTCATTATCAAATTCGGCGTTTCGATATCCGCGGTCGCGGATTCGCTTAAAAACGCCGTAAAATACAAAGTCGAGGAATTTACGGGGATGATCGTAGATACGGTCAACGTGAATATTATCGGCGTAAAACTTTGATTTTTTCACGGCAGATCGGAGCAGTTTTTCCGTTGCCGTTTATTCGCTTTCGGAGGAAAATTTTTCAAAAATGCAGAGAAATATAAACGGCGCTATGTTTGCCAAAATGGTAATAAGCGCCTCTAAAATGCTCGACCTTAACAGGGAGCAGATAGATACTTTGAACGTGTTTCCCGTGCCCGACGGGGATACCGGTACGAATATGAGCCTGACGATGCAGTCGGCGGTAAGGGAAATAAAGGCTTGCAAATCAAACAATCTCGCGGAATTCGCGGACGCCGTGTCGAAGGGCGCGCTTCGCGGCGCGAGGGGCAATTCGGGCGTTATCACTTCGCAGATTTTCAGAGGGCTTTGCGCGGTGATAAAAGATTATAACGATTTCGATACTAAAATTCTCGCAAAAGCGCTCAAAAACGCGACGACCGTCGCTTACAGCGCGGTTTCTATTCCAAAAGAAGGAACAATTCTCACCGTCTGCCGCATGGTTTCCGAGCACGCGCAGAGCATCTGCGGAAAAGTCAAGGATATGGAAACCTTTTTCCAAGAGATCATCGCGAAAGCGGAAGAGGCGGTAAAACTCACTCCCGACCTTCTTCCCGTGCTGAAAAAAGCGGGCGTGGTCGATTCGGGCGGCACCGGACTTCTGAATATTTATAAGGGCATGTACAAAGCCCTTATCGGCGAAGAGATCGAGTGCGCGGAAACTGACGAAACGGAAGTAAAAACCGATCCGACGCGCGAACACGCCGATATTTTCAATTTAGGAACGATCGAATTCGGATATTGCACCGAGTTTTTCATAATAAATCTCAAAAAGAGGACGACGCTCGCGGATATAGACAGGTTAAGAGAGTACTATATGACGATAGGCGACAGCGTTCTCGTGATCGGCGACCTCGAATTCGTCAAGGTCCACGTTCACACCAACAATCCGGGGCGCGCTCTTTCCGAGGCTCTGAAACTCGGCGAGATCGACAGGATCAAGATCGAGAATATGCTCGAAGAGAACAGGCAACTCAAAAAGAAGTACGAAGCGGAGAGAAAGCCTATGGGGATGCTCTCCATCTGTTCCGGAAAGGGCATAGAGGACATATTCAAGGACGTAAACGTCGATAGAGTTATCGAGGGCGGGCAGACGATGAATCCGTCCGCGCAGGACATCGCCGACGCCATAGTCAAGATAAACGCCGAAAACGTGTTCGTTTTCCCGAACAATAAGAACATAATCCTCGCGGCGGAGCAGTCGAAGTCGCTCGTCGAAGGCAAAAAAATATCGGTAGTTCCTACGAAAAACATACCTCAGGGAATTGCGGCGGCGCTCGCTTTCAATCCCGACATTTCGGCGGACGAGAACTTTATCGAGATGCTGCACGCGATAGACAACGTGACCGCGGGACAGATAACTTACGCCGTCAGAAACGCCAAAGTGGACGGTTTCACGCTCACGAAAGGCGACGTTATAGGGCTTGACAACAAAAAGATACTCGCCAAGGGCAAGGATATTTCGGCGGTCGCGGAAACGCTTATCGGCAAGTTGTACGATCAGTCGCACAGCCTGATAAATCTTTACTACGGCGCGGACGTTCCCGAAGAGGACGCCGTGAAATTGCAGGAAAAATTGCAGGAAAAATATCCCGAGACGGACGTGGAGATATTCTGCGGCGGGCAACCGATTTACTATTATATAGTATCTCTCGAATAGTTTTAAGGCTTATAAACTTCGTTCTTCTGCGTTTCTGCTCGTTTTTCCGTCCGCAATGACCGAGTAGGTCTATTGCGACCGAAAAAA
>CADBSX010000137.1 GCA_902797515.1 uncultured Eubacteriales bacterium
AATTGAAGAATTATATGACATAATGTATGAAGTAGCAAAAAGAAGCATTTATTACTATTTTAGCAAGTATGGCGAAAAAAGTTTCAGATGATTGGAGTGCTTTTTGGTGTTCTTTCTATGGTTTGGTGTACTTTTAGTGCGTCTTATACAACTAAAAAACGTCTTTTGTCCGCCAAGACAAAAGGCGTTTTTTAGAACGATACGTTTCGATTACGCGGAACGCGATGCGCGCTTTGCGCGTGAAAAGGATTGTAGTTTCGCGTTTTTTATGATATACTGATAAAAAAGATTTACAAATCGGGATTTAGCGAGGTAAATATAATGAAAAAAGGAAAGACGCCTGATCCGAATACCATACATCCGATAGCCGATTATAACAAAGAAATATACGTTAAACCGACTGTCAAGAATAAAAACATCATTGTCGGTGATTTTACCTATATAGCCGATTCGGATTTTGAAAGCCACGTTACGCACCATTACGAGCGGAACGGCGACAAACTGATCATCGGCAAGTTCTGTCAGATCGCCGCAGGCGTGGAATTCGTTATGAACGGCGCAAATCACCAAATGAACGCAATCACGACTTTTCCTTTCTACACGCTTGAAGGCTGGAATATGGAACCGCCGAAGGCATCCGATCTACCGCTTAAAGGCGATACCGTGATAGGCAACGACGTATGGATCGGACAGAACGCGGTCATTCTCCCCGGTGTTCATATAGGTGACGGTGTAATCATAGGCGCAAACAGCGTCGTCGGCAGTGACGTCGATCCTTATACAATAGCTGTCGGAAATCCTGCAAAATCTTTAAGAAAACGCTTTGATAACGAGCTGATAGAACTGCTACTGAAATTCAGATGGTGGGACAAAGAAATCGACGAGATCGACGCTCTGATCCCGATTTTGACGTGCAGTGATTTGAATAAAGCCAAGGAAGAAATAAAGAAACGGTTAATTTTGCGAAAGCAGCGGAAATAGACGTTACGTTTGTGCGTTTTTTAGAACGATACGTTCAAAAATGCAATCGTGTCTTTTCGCCGTTTTCTCTCAAATATTTTCTCGTTTCTCTCCAACTCGGCAATAACTGCGTTAGAAGTCTTTTAAATCCCGCGCCGTGATTTGCATACTTCAAATGACATAATTCGTGTATCACCACGTATTCGAGGCAAAATTCCGGCAAGGATACGAGATAAAAAGAAAGATTTATCTTTCCCGTTTTCGGATTGCAACTGCCCCAACGGGAAACCGTTTTGCGGATAGATACCAAAGTCGGTTTCAATCCGCTCTTTTTTTCGGTTTCGATAAAATATTTTTCCGCTTTTTTTTCAAGTTGTTTCGTTAAAAATTTCGCCGCGGCGGCGGCATTGTCTTTCGCCTTTTTCAAAAACAAAAATCCGCCCGAAATATACGTTTTCCCCGTTTCAATAATTTTTACGGTGATTTTTTCGCCGAAAAAATAAAAACTTTCCCCGTCGGAAAATTCGCTTCGGGAAATATTTTCTTCGTTTTTCGGCATTTTTCTTTCTATCCACGCGAGTTTCGATCTGAAAAAGTCTGCCGCCTCTTCGTCGCTTACGAACACAGGCACGGATAAAGTTATTCTGCCTGTCGGCGTAATTCTTATTATAATATTTTTAATTCTTTTCTTTTTATATTCTACGTTATATCCGCAAATTTCCATCGTTTATCGAAAACGCCGCGGTTTTCCGCGGCGTTTTTTCCTGTGTTTATTTAGCGTATTCAACGCATCTCCACTCTCTGATCACGTTGACTTTTATCTGCCCGGGATATTCGAGTTCGCCCTCGATCTTCTTCGCTATGTCTTTCGCGAGGAACATCGCCTGACTGTCGTCTATCTGCTCCGGTTTGACCATAACTCTGACTTCTCTTCCCGCCTGAATAGCGTAAGCCTTTTCTACGCCTTTAAAGCCGTTTGCGATATTTTCGAGATCTTCGAGACGTTTTACGTAATTAGTGCTTGTCTCTCTTCTCGCCCCCGGGCGCGATCCCGAAATGGAATCCGCGGCTTGTACCAAAACCGCCTCGATGCATTTCGGCTCTACGTCGCCGTGGTGCGCCTGAATACAGTTCACGACCTTATTGCTCTCTTTGTATTTCTTCGCGAGATCCGTTCCTATCTGGATATGCGTTCCCTCGACCTCGAAATCGACCGCTTTTCCTATATCGTGCAGAAGTCCGCCGCGTTTGGCAAGCGTTACGTCCGCGCCGAGTTCGGCAGCCATTAAGCCGGCGAGGTGAGATACTTCCAAAGAGTGTTTGAGAACGTTTTGTCCGTAACTCGTTCTGAATTTCAGCCTGCCGAGAAGTTTTACGAGTTCGGGATGCAATCCGAAAAGACCGGCGTCGAACATGGCCGCCTCGCCCGCTTCTTTTATCTGCGCGTCGAGTTCCTTTTTGACCTTTTCGACCGTTTCTTCTATTCTCGCGGGATGTATCCTTCCGTCCGCGATAAGTTTTTCGAGCGCTATTCTCGCGACTTCTCTTCTCACGGGATCGAATCCCGAAAGAATAACGACTTCCGGCGTATCGTCGATGATGAATTCGATACCCGTCGCGTTTTCAAGGGATCTGATGTTTCTGCCCTCGCGACCGATTATTCTCGCTTTCATATCGTCGCTCGGAAGGGGTACGACGGAGACGGTTATCTCCGACGCCTGATCCGCGCTGCATTTCTGGATGGCGAGACTGATAATGTCTTTCGCTTTCTTATCCGCCTCTTCTTTCGCTTCCTGCTCGATATTCCTGACCTGCAACGCGACGTCCCTTCTCGTTTCGTCGAGTATCGCTTCGGTCAGTTGAGATTTCGCTTCTTCTTTCGTAAGCCCCGAAATCTCTTCGAGTTTCGCGACTACCGTTTCAAACTCTTTGTCGATTTTTTCCTGTTTTGCGCTGATAGATTGAGCTCTTCTGTCCAGATCTCTCTTCTGCTGTTCGAGTTCTTCGCTCTTTTTCAAAAGATTTCCGTCTTTTTTATTGAGCAACTCTTCCTTTTGGTCAAGCCTCTGCTCCGTTCTCTGGAGTTCGGCGCGTTTCTCTCTCGTCTCCCTTTCAAAGTTTTGACGAAGTTTCAGTTCCTGCTCTTTAGCCTCAATTGCCGCTTCTTTACGGAGCGCCTTGCATTCCTGTTCGGCGTCCTCTTTCATCTTTGTTATTACGCTTTCTACCGATCCGATTTTTGATTTACGGATTACTTTAACGAATAAAATGCCTAAAACAACACCTAAAACAATACCGACAACCGCGCAAATTATCGGTAAAACGATATTCATTGCGTCAGTCGCTAAAAGCAGGGAGTTCAAGTACGTGTTCATACGTTACCTCCCGTTTTTTTTTCGTAAAATCCACCTTTAAAAATGAATATTACTTTATATATTTTAAACTATTACGGATTTAAAGTCAATATAATTTCAAGCAAAAAAAGGATTTTTGAAAATTTTTGCAAAATTATATCAGATATTTTATGATATCGTCGGCGGAAAATCCGCAATCCGCCAACTGCTCCTTAACCGTCGCGTGCGCGATAAATTCGTCGGGGGCGCCTATATTTTTACATCTCACCGCATAACCTTTATCGGCGTAATAACCGAGCACGAAACTGCCGAAACCGCCGATACGCGCGTTTTCTTCGAGCGTTATCACGTTTTTGTCTTTAATTTCTTCAAGAATATTCTCGTCGAGAGGTTTCAATGCCCTCGCGTTGATTATTCCGACCGATTTCCCGCTCTTGTTTTTCACCTCTTCCGCGAGATTGAGCATTCTCGGACCGACGCACAGTAAAACGTTGTCCCCGTCCGAAAGTCTTTCCCAAAGCGAGTTCCCGATCGGCGTATGTTCGGTAAAGAAAATACTGTTTCCGTTCGGATACCTTATCGCGCACGGAGCGTTTAAAGACAGACAGTGATCTATTATATCGGAAAGTTCCTTTTCGTCTTTCGGCGCGAATAAATGCATATTCGGAAACGAGCCGAAATATCCGATATCGAAAAGTCCCTGATGAGTCATGCCGTCCGCGCCTACGAATCCCGCTCTGTCCGCAAGAAAAATAACGGGCAAATTCTGCATACAGACGTCCTGCATTATCTGGTCGTACGCCCTCTGCAAAAAAGTCGAATAAATGCATACGAAAGGTTTAAGTCCTCCGAGCGCCTGTCCCGCGGCGAACGTCACGGCGTGTTCTTCGGCTATGCCGACGTCGAAAAACCTTTCGGGAAATTTACGCTCGAAACCTTCGAGCCCGACGCCGTTTTTCATGCCCGCGCATATCGCGGTGATACGCTCGTCTTTTTCCGCCTTTTCGCAAAGTATCTCGCTTACTTTAGCGGAAAACACGTTTTCGGACGCGTTGAGATTTTTTCCGACGCCGTGGAAATAATCGGGCTTGTTTTCCGCGTCCTTATATCCCTTTCCTTTAACAGTTCTGACGTGCAAAAGAACGGACCTTTTTCTGTTTTTGATATTAGTCAGAAGCCTTACGAGTTCTTTTATCTTGTGCCCGTCGAATATTCCGAGATATTTAAGTCCCGTTTGTTCTATTACGGCGGTATTGTTTATATTGACTTTTACGAATCTTTTAAACCTCTTCAACGCCCCGCCGATAAAGTTCCAGCCGAAAACCTTATCGAAAAAGCCCATCATTCTGCCGTAAGATCTCTTCGTCGTCACCTTTGAAAACCACTTGTAAAGTCCGTTGTCGTTTTTGGATATCGACATGCCGTTATCGTTGAGTATTATCAAAAGTCCGCTCGGTTTTTTCTCGAAAGAGGTTATCGCTTCCAGATTTTCGCCGTTGAAAAGCGACGCGTCGCCGACTATATTTATAACGTTATAATCTTCGCCGAGCGCGTCGCGCGCCGCGCAGTATCCGAGCGCGGCGGAAACGGAATTGCCCGCGTGTCCGGAACAGAAAGCGTCGTAAGGACTTTCGAATATATTCGGAAATCCGCTTACGCCGTCTTTTTCCCGAAGAGTTCCGAATTTTTCGTTTCTCTCGGTCAATATTTTATATGCGTAAGACTGATGCCCGACATCGAAAACGAGTTTATCTTCGTCAAAATCGTAAACGTAGCAGAGCGCGACGACGAGATCGACGAGCCCTAAATTCGACGAAAGATGTCCGCCGTTTTCGGTCACGACGGAGATTATTTTCTTTCTTATTTCGTCGGCTAAAATATCGAGTTCTTCGATTTTCAGTTTTTTTACGTCCGACGGTTTTTTGACGTTATCGAGTAAACTCATTTCCTTGCGTTTTTTTGCCGCGCTTGCGGAATATTTCCGCAAGCGCGCATTTCTTGTCGAAAAAAGTCAATATCCACGCTTCTTTACACCTCGGAAAAGAAAAAAGAGTAAGCGGAAACATATGGCTTTTTATCATATTCTTTTCCTTTTCGTTCAATACGTAATCTTTTTCGGCGTTTAAAAGCGCGATCTTCGCATGTTTAAAACCGTGAAAAGTGAATTTTTTATTTTTATGCCAGTCGTAGAGAAAATAATCGTGTAAAAGCGCGCCGCGACAAAGCGAACGCATATCGCATTTTATCCCGCGCCGCACCGCATACGAATAGCATTTTTCGGCGACTTTAACCGAATGTTCGTACACGGAAACGTCCGAGTGCGCGATATAGTTCTTCATTGACAGATATTTTTCGCCGCTGCATACTTCCGAGCATATTTCACGGAAAAACGCGTAATCGACTTCTCTTTTCTTCATTTATCCGAGGAACGCGGCGCACGCCTCGAAAGTGCTGTAAAGGTCGCCTTTGGATATTACTTCGTAAGGCGCGTGCATCGAAATTACCGGAACGCCTAAATCGACGGTATCGATATTGAGTTTCGCGACGAATTTCGCGACCGTTCCGCCTCCGCCGGCATCGACTTTACCGAGTTCCGACGTCTGCCACACTATATCTTTTTCGGCGAAAAGTTTCCTTATAAATCCGATAAATTCCGCGCTCGCGTCGTTTGATCCGCCTTTTCCGCCCGAGCCCGTATATTTGCATATCGTAGTTCCGCAGGAAATAATGCTTGCGTTTTTCTTTTCGTATACGCTTGCGAAATTCGGATCGAATCCCGCGGTCACGTCGGCGGAAAGACACTTGCTGTTCATCCTTACGACCGACGGTTTCGCGCCGAGAGTTTCGCATATCTCGTCTATTATATCTTCATATACGCCGCACTGCATACCGGTATTTCCCTCGCTGCCTATCTCTTCTTTGTCGGCAAGCACTACCATTGCGGTATGAACGGGCTTATCGAGCCCGCAAATCGCCGTAAGCGCGGGATAAGAACAGACTTTGTCGTCGTGTCCGTAACCTGCGATAAGCGCGCCGTCAAAACCTATATCGCGAGCGTTGAAAGCGGGAACGGCGCAGAGTTCCGCGGATAAGAAATCCTCTTCTTTCATACCGTATTTTTCGTTGAGTTTTTTCAAAACGGTCAGTTTGACTTTGTCCTTTACGTCGTCGTCTTTGAAAGGAAGTCCGCCGCAAAGCACGTTAAGCGTTTCGCCGTCGATAGCCTGCGCTAACGTTTTTTGGTACTGTTCTCTCGACAGGTGCGGAAGAAGGTCGTTCACGTAAAATACGGGATCGCCGTCCTCGTCGCCTATCTTTACGTCGATTTTTCTGCCGTCTGACAAGACGACCGCGCCGTGAAGGGCGAGAGGAATAGCCGTCCATTGATATTTTTTAACGCCGCCGTAATAATGCGTTTTGAAAAACGCCATTCCGCCGTCCTCGTAAAGCGGATTTTGCTTTAAATCGAGCCGCGGACTATCGATATGCGACGCGATAAGCCTTATTCCGCCCTCGGAAATATTTTCGCTTCCGACGACGAAAAGCACGAGGCTTTTATCCCTGTTGTTGTAATATTTTTTGTCGCCCGCTTTGAGTTTTTCGCCGAAAACGTAAGGCTTAAAACCGTTCTTTTCCGCATATTTTACGGAAGTCGCGACGGCCTCGCGTTCGGTTTTCGACGCGTCGAGGAATTTCTTGTAATCCTCGCCGTATTCGTAAGCCTTTCCGATCTTCTTTTCGTCCGACGCTTCAAAGAAATTTCTCTTCTTATAAGTCAGTTCCTTTTCGATATCCACGCCTTTTTTATCTTCTTTTTCCATGATAAAATCTCCTTTTGTTTATTTTTTATGAATTTTCCGAAAGTTTCCGAGACCTTTTTATGCACGCTTCGCACGCCTCGTCGCAAACTTTCGCGAAATCGCTGTTTTCAAAAACTTTTATTCCCTCGATCGTCGTTCCGCCCTTCGAGCAAACGTCCGAAATCAGTTCCGAAAGTTCCTTTCCCGAACTTTTCGCAAGAGAAAGAGAGCCTTCCGCCGCTTGTAAAATCATTTTTTCCGCCGTTTTTCTTTCAATGCCGTTTTTTACCGCGCTCTCGGTGAATTTTTCGAGAAAATAGTAAAGATACGCGGGAAAACTACCGCCGTAAGGCACTACCGCGTCCATCAGGTCTTCGTCGATTTCGTAAACTTCGCCGACGTAACGCAATATCCTTGCAGCGAGTTCTTTCGTATTTTCATCCGCGACGGAATTAAAGCATACCGAAGAAACGCCCTGTCTTACGGACGCCGCGAGATTCGGCATCACTCTGACGACCGCCGCTTTGCCTTTTATTCCCTTTTCTATTCGCGAAATTTTTACGCCCGCGGCGATTGAAATCAGCGTCGTTCTCTCGTTTAAAGTCATTTCCGAAAGAACGCCGTCAATATCCTGCGGTTTGACGGCGAGCAACACTACGTCGCATTTTTCGCATATTTCCTTTATATCCGAAAGATTATATCCGTTTTTTATCGCTTTGCTTTTCGCGGTTTCGGAAAGGTCGTAAACGTATATTTCGCTCGCGGCGGCGAGATTTCCCGCAACCGCGTCGCAGATCGCTCCGCCCATTTTGCCGTAACCGATTATTCCCGTTTTCATTTTCTTACCTGTCCGTCGCCGTATATTTTATAATGATAAGTAGTCATTTCTTTAAGCCCCATAGGGCCTCTCGCGTGCAGCATCTGCGTGCTTATCCCTATTTCCGCGCCGAAACCGAAACAACCGCCGTCGGTAAATCTCGTCGAAGCGTTGCGATATACGCACGCGCTGTCCAAAGAGTTCATAAAATATTCCGCTACCGCATTATTCTCCGTGCATATGCACTCGGAATGTTTAGTGCCGTATTTTTTTATATGCGAAACGGCGTCCTCCGCTCCGTTCACGATTTTCAGAGATATTTCGAGATCGTCGTATTCGTTGAAATACACGTCGTCGTCCGACGGCTCTATTCCGAATTTTGCGCCGATTTCCGCGTTTCCGTGAAATTTTACGCCGTTTTCAGCTAAAACTTTCATTGCTTTCGGGATAAATTCCTCCGCTATATCTCTATCGACGAGCAGAGTTTCAACCGCGTTGCAGACGGACGGTCTCGAACACTTCGCGTTAAGAAGAATATCGAGAGCCTTTTTTTCGTCGGCCGATTTTTCGACGTACAGATGGCACACGCCGGCCCCCGTTTCGATAAACGGAACGGCGGCGTTTTCCTTAACGTAATTTATCAGCCCTTTCCCGCCCCGCGGTATAACGAGGTCGATCTTTCCTTTCGCCTTTATAAGTCTGTCCGTAGCGTCCCTTTGCGGCGGTAAAAGCGCGTAAGCTTTCCCGATCTCGCCGCTCACGTCCGAAAAACAATTCAAGACGGCGAGATTTGTGGAATAAGCCTCTTTTCCGCCCTTTAAAACACAAGCGTTTCCCGTTTTCAGACATATTCCGAGAACGTCGGAAGTAACGTTCGGCCGAGCCTCGTAAATTATTCCTATAACTCCTATCGGTATGCGCGTTTTTTTAATTAAAACGCCGCTTTCGGCCGTCCACTCTTCCGCAGTTTCGCCTATAGGATCGGGAAGTAAGGCGAGGGATTTAAGCCCTTCCGACATCTGCCCGATACGCTTTTCGTTTAAAGAGAGCCTGTCTATCATCGCGGAAGAAAGCCCGCTTTTCTTCGCCGCCGTGACGTCGGACGCGTTGGCGTCGAGAATAAAAGACGATTTTTCAATCAACGCGTCGGCAAAAGCGATTAAAAGCCCGTTCTTTTCTTCCGAAGAGAGCGATTTAGGCTTTTCGGAATATAATTTTACTCTGTCGAATATATCTTCCATTTTAAAAACTCAACGCTATGTTGTCGGCGTGAACGACGACTCGTTTTGAATTAGGCGTTTTCGAATATTCATTGAAAATGCCCGTTTCCTCTCTCGAATAGTTGACTATTCCTTTCGCGAAAACATTCCCGTCTTCCGACGCGAGTTCGACGACGTCGCCCGCGGAAAATCCGCCTTCCGATCCCGTTATACCGACGGGAAGAAGGCTCTTTCTTTCCTTTACGGCTTTTTCCGCGCCTTTATCGACGTATATCCTGCCTTTGACGTTCGCACAGAAATATATCCACGCTTTTTTTACGGACAAATTTCTTTCGGTCGGCTCGAAAAGAGTCCCTTTTTCCTCTTTGCCGCAAACGACGTCGTAAAGAGAGTTTATCCCGCTCTTATTGAAAATAAGCATCTTTTTCCCGAAGCCGGTCACTATTTCGGCCGCTTTTATCTTCGTTATCATGCCTCCCGTACCGACCGAAGAATCGGAAGTCCCCGCCATTTTTTCTATCGTTTCGTCTATTTTTCCGACTCTGCTTATAAATTCCGCGGTTTTATCAGAATGCGGATTTGCGGTATAAAGTCCGTCGATATCCGATATCAGAACGAGAAGATCGCTTTCGGTAACGATCGTCACGAGCGCGGACAAAGTATCGTTATCACCGAATTTTATCTCTTCCACGGCAAGCGCGTCGTTCTCGTTGACGACCGGAACGACGCCGTAAAAGAAAAGTCTTTTGAAAGTGTCGGTCATCCTTTCCGTCCTGTCGCGGTTGCCGAAGTCGTCGTGATTTACGAGAATCTGCGCGCACTTTATATCGAACACGTCGAAGGCCTGCTCGTAAGCCTGCATCAAATTCATCTGTCCTATCGCGGCGCACGCCTGTTTTTTATCGAGACTTTTCGGTTTTTCAGACAATCCGAGTTTTCCGACTCCGCTCGCGACCGCCCCCGAAGTAACGACGCATACGTCAAGACCTCCGCGGATCATTTTCGCTATTTCGCTTACGAGCGTGTAAATAAATTCGTTATTTATCTTCCCGCCCGTTTTAACGAGCGAAGAAGAGCCGATTTTAATAACGATACGTTTCATTTTAATAGATCAATAATTCGTCGCCGTTATCTCAAAATAGGCTTGCGGATGACTGCAGACGGGACACACGTCCGGAGCTTTCGTACCGACGACGATATGTCCGCA
>CADBSX010000138.1 GCA_902797515.1 uncultured Eubacteriales bacterium
GTTTCGGCGGGAACTCTCACCGAAGAAAGCCTTATAGACGACAAGAAAAACAATTACATAGCCTGCGTTTATTACGACGGCGAAAAGTGCGCCTACGCTTGGTGCGATATAACGACGGGAAATTTTTACGCGCGCAAGTGCGATAAAAAGGACAAAATCACCGAACTTTGCGACGGACTCGTCAGAATTGCCCCGTCCGAGGTCATAGGAAACAGAAAGATATTCGATATTTCGAGAGATCTTCCCGTCGTGAAACATAACGTCGTACCTTATTTCGGGCTTCGGGAAGACGTCGAATTTTCGCTTTTCCGCGCCGAAAGGACGATAAAAGAGCAATTCGGCGTAGTTTCTCTCGACGCTTACGGTTTCGGCGACGATACGGAAACGATATGCGCCTGCGGCGGTCTTATAGGATATTTAAGAGAAACTCAGAAACACGCTCTTATAAATATAAATTCCGTGAGGATAGAGCGCAATACCGATTTTATGTGGCTCGACGCGAACGCCGTCAGAAATCTCGAACTCGTAAAATCCATGCGCGACGGAAAGCCTTACGGATCTCTTCTTTGGGCTATGCGGCAGACTTCCACGTCGATGGGCGCGAGACTGCTTTCGGATTGGCTGTTGTCGCCGCTTAACGATATAGAAAAAATAAAGTACAGGCAGGACGGCGTCGAAGAACTCTATCTCGGCACGGATATACGCGGCTCGATTTCCGAGCAACTGAAATTCGTCCGCGATACCGAGAGGCTGGCGGGAAAAGTTTCAAACGGAAATATTCTTCCTAAAGACGCGCTCGCGCTCGGAAATTCGCTTATCGCCCTTCCGAATATCAAAATGAATCTCTTCGGTGTAAAATCGAAGATATTAAGCGATATTTCCGATAATATCGCAGACCTTTCCGACCTCGGTAATCTTATAGTGAAGGCGATAAAAGCGGAAGCGCCCGCCGTTCCGAAAGAGGGCGGATACATAAACAACGGATTTGACAAGGAACTCGACCGACTTCGCTCCGTAAAGGATAACGCCATGGGGATCATCCGCGAGATCGAAGAGCGCGAGAAGGAAAAAACGGGCATAAAAAATCTGAAAATCTCTTACAACAGAGTTTTCGGTTATTATATCGAAGTCACGAACTCGTTTAAACACCTCGTGCCGTATTCTTACGTCCGCAAACAGACGCTTACGGGCGCGGAAAGATATATCACGGAAGAATTGAAAAATCTCGAAGAGGAAATACTTACGAGCGGCGAAAAGGCGATCAAACTCGAAGCGGAGATATTCGCGAAGATAAAAAATCTTCTTTCGGAAAACATAAAGGCGATACAGAGATCGTCTCGGGCGGTCGCGTGTTTAGACGTACTCTTATCGTTTGCGATCATCGCGAGAAAATACAATTATTGCAGACCTGAAATGGTCGAATCGGACAGACCTATGAATATAGTCGGCGGCAGGCATCCCGTCGTCGAAATAGTTTCAAACGAGCAGTTTATTCCGAACGACGCTTACCTCGACAACGGCGACAATTCGATAATGATAATTACCGGTCCGAATATGGCAGGGAAAAGCACGTATATGCGGCAGAACGCGATAATAGCGATAATGGCGCACACGGGCAGTTTCGTTCCGGCGAAATCCGCGGAGATACCTATTATAGACAGGATATTTACGCGCGTCGGCGCGAGCGACAATCTTATTTTCGACCAAAGTACTTTTATGGTGGAAATGACGGAAGTCGCGGAAATCGTATTGAACGCCACGGAAAAGAGTTTTATTGTACTCGACGAAGTAGGCAGGGGGACGAGCACTTTCGACGGGCTCAGCATCGCTTGGGCGCTGGTGGAATACATTTCGACAAAGATCAGGGCGAAAACGCTTTTCGCGACGCACTATCACGAACTTTCCGAACTCGAAGGCGTGCTCGAAGGAGTGAAAAACTATAAGATTTCCGTCAGGGAATTAAACGGCAAGATAGTCTTTTTAAGGAAGATAACGAGGGGGAGCGTGAGCCGCAGTTTCGGTATCGAGGTCGCCGGACTCGCGGGAGTTCCGAAAGGCGTCACCGACAGGGCGAAAAGCATTTTGAAAAAACTCGAAAAGAACGATCTCACGAAAACGATGGATATAAGATCGGTCGAAGACGGCGACGAAGAAGAAAGCGAGGAAGAGCGGATATCGGAAGTCGAAGAGATAATCGCCGAAACGGATATAAATTCGTTAACGCCTATGGACGCGCTGAAACTTCTTTCCGACCTTAAAGAGAAGGTGAAAAAATGAGCAGAATAAACATTCTCGATAAAAGCGTATATAACAGGATCGCGGCGGGCGAAGTCGTGGAAAGACCGTTTTCGGTCGTAAAAGAACTCGTCGAAAACTCGATAGACGCGGGCGCTACGGAAATTTCCGTAGCGATAGAGGACGGCGGAAAGTCTTTCGTAAGGATAACGGACGACGGCTCCGGCATAGAAAAAGACGATCTTCCGAAGGCGTTTTTACCTCACGCGACGAGCAAAATTAAGGACGCGGACGACCTCGAAATGATAATGACTCTCGGTTTCAGGGGCGAGGCGCTTGCGTCGATAGCCGCGGTGTCGAAAGTGACGATAACAACGCGCACGGAAAAAGACGATATAGGAAATTCCGTCACCGCGAATTACGGAGAGATAGGTGAAATCGAGCCGTATCCGAGCAATAAAGGCACGACCGTCTGCGTGGAAAATCTGTTCGCGAACATCCCCGCAAGGGCTAAATTTTTAAAACCGGCGAAGAGCGAAGAGGCGGATATTACGAATATAATCACGCGGCTTATGCTCGCAAATCCGACGATATCTTTCATCTACACGTCCGACGGCAAGGAAATTCTCCGTTCGTCGGGAAGAAGTCTTGACGAAACCATCATAGAGATTTACGGATACGACACGATAAGCGACTGTACGGCGATAGAAACGGTTAAAAACGGCGTGAGGATCAGCGGATTTATAGGAAAACATTATTTCGTAAAGCCGAACAGAACGTATCAGACGGTTATTTTAAACGGAAGATACGTTGTGAACGGCACGATACAGTCCGCCGTTCACAACGCCTACGCGGGATATCTTATGAAGCGGAAATATCCCTTTTACGTCCTTAATATAGAGATACCGCCCGACGCCGTGGACGTAAACGTTCATCCGAACAAGACGGACGTCAGATTTATAGACAATCAGGTGATCTATTCCACCGTTTATTCCGTGATAAGCAAGGTCTTGGACGGCTCGGTCGGCGCGGAAGAGATAATTAAAAAAGATTCCGCGTATCTTCAGAACGATCCGGGATCACGCCCGATTACTCTTAAACCGAAATTGAAAGACAACGGCGAGCAACTGCATTGCGACAGACCGTTCGTTTCCTCTATGCCTCAAATGTTTTCTTTCGGGGAAAGCAGGGACGACGCGTATGAAAAATTCAAAGCGGAAATAGAAGCCGAAAACGAGAAAAAACAGCGTGAGATCGCCGATATTTTTGCCGAAAATAAAAAATATATAGAGGAACTCGACAGGGAAAAAGAGAAGGAAAACGCAAAGCAGAGCGCGCTGGATATCGAGACCGATTTCAGAGTGGTAGGTCAGGTATTGACTACTTATTTAGTCCTCGAACGGGGCGAAGAAGTATATTTTATAGATCAGCACGCGGCGCACGAAAGACTTATTTTCGATAAATTCGTCGCGGAATATAAAAAGGGCGCCGTCGCCGAACAGCCTTTGCTCGTTCCCGTAGAAATATATACGAACGAAAAAGAAACCGAATTTCTGATCGGCAAACTCGACTATCTACACGGTTTAGGCATAGATATAGTCGAATACGACGTAAACAGGTTCAACGTCTATTCCGTTCCGGCGACTTTGACCGATCTCGACGTAAAGGAATTTATAGACGACGTTTTGTCGGATATGAGTTTAAGGCAGACCGACGTTCCCGACCTTATAAGGGAAACTCTTGCAATGAAGGCGTGCAAAGCGGCTATTAAAGCGGGCAAGGTCTTGTCCGACGTCGAAATGAAAGCCCTTTTGGATAAACTCAAAGACAATATGGGACTTCGCTGTCCGCACGGCAGGCCCGTCGCCATAAAAATAACGCGTAACGAGATAGACAAATGGTTCAAAAGGATCGTCTGATAGTCGTTTGCGGTCCGACGGCGTCGGGAAAATCCGCGCTCGCGGTCGAGATCGCGGAAAAATTCGGCGGGGAAATAATTTCGGCGGATTCCGTTTCCGTCTATCGCGGACTCGATATAGGATCGGCGAAACCGACGGAAGAAGAGAGAAAAAGGGCGGTCCACCGCCTTATCGACGTCGCCTCGCCTTTTGAGGAATTTTCCGTATCTGAATACGAAAAACTCGCTCTTCCCGTCGTTTACGACGCGATAAAGAGGGGGAAGATCCCCGTCGTGTGCGGCGGAACGGGATTTTATATAAATTCGATATTATATAAAATGAGTTACGGAAACTCAAAGGGAGACAGGGAAATACGCGAAAAATACGCCGAACTCGTAGAAAAGCGAGGCAAATCGTACGTTTTCGGACTTTTGAAGAAAGTCGATCCCGAAACCGCGGCGAAACTTCACGAAAACGACGTCGTAAGAGTAGTGCGCGCTCTGGAAATTTTCGAGAGTACGGGCGTGAAAAAATCGGATATAAAAGACGAAAAAATTCAGCGATTCGATCCGTTCGTAATTCTTACGGAAATGCCGAGGGAAAAACTCTACGCGAGAATAAACGCCCGCGTTGACGAAATGATAAAAAGAGGGCTCGAAAGAGAAGTCAAAGGGCTGTTAAGCGAAGGCGTCTGCCTTGAAAATCAGTGTATGCAGGGATTAGGCTATAAAGAGATAGCCGAAAGCGGAAAAGCGGACGTGGAAACCGTGGAAAAGATAAAAATGAATTCCCGCAGATACGCGAAGAGGCAGATAACTTTTTTCAAAAGATACGAAAACGCGAGGGCGATCGATACTGAAAACCTTGCGGACAAGGAAAAACTCTTTGAAGAAATAAAAAATTTTTTAAAATAAAGGACGCGTTCGCGTCCTTTTTTGAATATCCGTCGGTATATACAAAAACCCGCGCTTTTAAAAGCGCGGGCAAGAGAACTGTTTTTATCAGTCTTTTTTCATCGCGTTGATTCTCTTCGAAAGTCCCGATTTCTTGTTTGCGGCGGTATTTTTGTGATATACGCCTTTTGAAACGGAAGAATCGATTATAGCGGCGGTCTCGGGATAGAGTTTGACCGCCTCTTCGTAATTTCCGGAATCTATAACGTCGTTGAGTTTTTTGATCGCGGATTTAACTTCGGATTTATTCGATTTGTTCACTTCGTTTTTCTTTGCGTTTACAAGCACGCGCTTTTTCGCGGATTTAATGTTAGGCACTTTATTTACTCCTTTTATTATACAATCATTTTTGCAACGTGTATATTTTATCATAAAAAAACGGTCTTGGCAAGAATATTTAACGGTTTTTTTGTAAATAATTGATATGAATTTATTTAAAAGGGGATAATTACTCTTGAAAAACAAACCGACGTGCGACCTTGCTGCGGATATTGCGGATAACGACCGAAAAATCGAGGGCGTAAAATCGAGCGCGGAAAAACTCTCTTACGGCGTTTCTCTCGAAAAGATCGACGTCGGAAAATACGCGTCCGAAAACTGCGGACTTTATAAAGGCAGGTACGTAACGCTGATAAGGAGTTCGTCCGCCGCGGCGAGCCGCGAAGAAAAGAACTACTTTATCGAATGCCTGTCCGGCGAATTGAAAGGCTTTCTTCATACCGACAAACAGGGGAAAAGAAAGAAATTCCTCGTCGTAGGTCTCGGCAACGGCTATATGACGGTCGATGCGCTCGGAAAAAAGACGGTGGAAAGAATACTTACCACGAGGGGAAACACCGGACTCGATTTTCTGAACGAAGTTTCCGCCTTTTCCGTCGGAGTTTCGGCGATAACGGGAATAGAGAGTTACGAAGTCGTAAAGGGACTTATAGAAGAGATCTCGCCCGATATGCTCGTATGCATAGACGCGCTTTCGGCTTTTAAAACGGAGAGGATAGGGAGAGCTTATCAGATAACCGACGCAGGGATCCGCGCCGGCGCGGGAGGCGGCGTTCCGTCGAAAGTGAGGTTCGATCGCGAAAATCTCGGCGTGCCCGTCGTTTCCGTCGGCGTTCCGTTCGTGATTTCCGCAAAGAAACTTATCGAGGATCTTTGCGAAAAAGACCGTGATTTTCCGACCTTATCGGGCGACGAGGATATGTACGTCACGCCGAGAGTAGTTGACGCTATTCTTTCCGAGGCGTCGTCGGTTATAGCGAAAGCCTTGAATTTCGCCCTTAATCCGCAACTTTCAAAGGAAGATTTGTCATATTGAATATTTAAAGCGGCCGAGGAATATTATAAAATATCGGTCGCTTTGAATTATGGATAACAGATGTATAATATTTTACGACAGCGGGATAGGCGGATTAAATCTTTTAAAGAGGACTTATTCGGCATTTCCGGAAGAGGATTACCTTTACTACGGCGATTTTGAGAATATGCCTTACGGGAACAAGACGGAAGAAGAGATTGTCGGAATAGTGTCCCGAAACCTCGACAAACTGATAAAATTCACACCTAAACTTATAGTTATCGCCTGCAACACCGCTTCGACGGTCGCGAAAAAAACGATTTCGGAAAAATCGGTCGAAACGATAGGCGTTTTCCCGACGGTAGGGAAAAACGGAAAGACCGTTCTTATTTGCACGGAGGCGACGGCGAAAAGCGGATACGTCAGAGAGTTGAAAGAGAAATATCCCTCTCTTGCCGTTTTTCCCGAAAAAAATCTCGCCCGCGATATAGAAAAAGCGGTTTCGGACGGCGGCGTTCCTGAAATCGACGCCGAAAAGTATAAAAATTACGATTATATTTCGCTCGGCTGTACGCATTATACATATATAAAAGAAAGACTTCTCAAAATTTATCCGCCCGAAAGGATATTGTCGGGCGAGGACGCCGCTTTTTTCAAAATACGCTCGTTTTTAAATAGTCATCGTCACAGCGGGCAAGAGGGAAGCGTAAATTTTATGAACGGCGAGAAAGCGTCGCTCAAACGCATTTTTTCAGATATTTAAACGAATTTTCGGATAAACAAAGGCGCGGAAAATTTTCCCGCGTCTTTTAAAATATAAAAAATTTTAAAAAAATGGTTAAAAATGGTTAAAAGTGGTTGACAGTGGTCAAATAATGTTATATAATGGAAACATAATCGGGAAAGGAGTAAGAAGATGTTTTCGGGAGAACAGGCGCATCAGTTGGACGCGAAAAACAGGATAAGAATACCTGCGATGTTCAAATTGGACGCCGACGAAAAATTCGTTTTCTGCAAAGGCGCCGCGCCTTGCATATACGTTTTGCCGAAACGTTTTCTCGAAGAAAAGGCAAGGGAATTCTCGGCTATCCCGTTCTTCAACGAGGGGATGCAAGAGGCTCTGTCCGAGTTCGCGTCGTCCTTTTATCCGGTGGAGGCGGACGCGCAGGGAAGAATTCTTATCCCTCAAAAGCTCCGCGAATACGCGCACATCGACAAAAACGTAATAACTATAGGCGTTTTCGACAGGCTCGAAATCTGGAGCGAGGAAGTAAAGAACGAAAGAAGGAACAAGAAGTCGTACAACGACTTTATGAAAGTTCTCGATTCTTACGGAAAATAATTATGGAATTCGTTCATATTCCCGTAATGAAGGAAGAGTGTCTGGACGCTCTGCGGTTGAAATCGGGCGGAATATATTTCGACGGAACTCTCGGCGGCGCGGGGCATTCTTACGAGATACTTAAAAGGACAAGCCCCGACGGGAAACTCGTCGCAACCGATCTGGATAGCGACGCGATAGAGAACGCGGAAAGAAAACTTTCGGAATTTAAGGGAAGATTTAATATCTTTCACTCGAATTTCAAAGATTTTAAAAAAATAGTAAACGAAAACGGTTACGGGGAATTTGACGGCGCGATACTCGATTTAGGAGTGAGCAGTTACCAACTCGATAACAGGGACAGAGGTTTTTCCTATCTTGCCGCCGACGTGAGGCTCGATATGCGTATGGACAGGAGTAAACCGCTCGATGCGTGGGAGGTCGTGAATAAATACACGAAAGAGAGACTTGCTTATATTATTTCTACTTATGGCGAAGAAAAGTTCGCTGAAAATATTGCAAAGAATATTTGTGAAAGACGAAAGGCAAAAAGCGTCGATACTACGGGCGAACTTGCTGAAATAATAGATTTATCCATACCGTACAGGTTCAAACAGAAAGGACATCCCGCCAAAAAGACGTTTCAGGCGATAAGGATAGAAGTCAACGAAGAACTCGACGGACTTGCCGAAGGCATAAAGGATATAATAAGAGGGCTTAAAAAAGGCGGCAGACTTGCCGTTCTTACTTTTCACTCTCTTGAAGACAGAATAGTAAAGCGGACGTTTTCCGATCTCGAAACGGACTGCATATGCGACAAGAGATTTCCGATATGCGTTTGCGGGAAAAAGAAAGAGATAGTAAACGTTTTGAGAAAACCGCTCGAAGCGAGCGAAGAAGAAAAAGAAATAAATCCGCGGTCAAAGAGCGCAAAATTAAGAGTCGCCGAGAAATTGTAAAAATTTCTCTTATCGAATAATAAAATTTAAGGAGAAGGAATATGTATAATAACGGACAAACCAACGTAAAAGAAAAAGTAAGCGTTGAGGAAAAACGCAATAATATCAGAAATAATTTCGAGAGAATTCTGAATTATGAAAAATACATAAATAAAACGGAAATTCCCGAAGAAGAAATTACGGCGACCGCAGCGGCGTCGGAAGTCGATACCGCGGAAAAGTATAACGCGGACGCGCGCACCGAGGAAAAAGTTTACGAAAACGAGGACGCGATGCCCTCGAAGACCACGATGCAGTTCGTCAATATCGACGACGAAGACTTTTACGAGGAAGTAAGCGCGAAGAGGGAAACGAAAGAGGAAAAATCGTATAAACTCAGCGCGAAGAGCAAAGTTCTTATCGCGGTTTACGCGCTTGTTATAATAACGATAATTTCGCTTATAATACTCAATTCGAGGATGCTCAAATCTCTCGATACGTCGATAAACGATTATACGGTAAGGATAGAAACCTTGCAGGAACAGTATAAAGCCGTTACCGAAGAACTCGATTACGTTTCGAGCGACGCCGTAATAAGCATGAAAGCGGAAGAAATGGGTATGATAAGAGAATAAAAGGAGAATAATTATAAATAATTTTAACTTAAACGTTTTACGAAAGAGGTTATTTGCGCTGATTTGCGCGATAACCTTTATTTTTTTATTCGTGCTCTCCCGCGTTTTCTTTATTCAGATAGTGAACGGTTCGCAACTTCAATCGCTCGCGATAGATCAGTGGACGAGAGAACTGCCGATCGCGGCGACGCGGGGCAAAATAACCGACAGAAACGGAGTGGTTCTTGCCGACAACGAACAGTCTTACGCGGTGTATCTTCGTACGAGATGCGTTACCGATCCCGAAAAGACGGCGGAAGTTTTGTCGGAGATTCTCGGCGCGAACAGAGAAAATCTTTTGAAGAGGATGACGGCGGATAAGGCGTCGGAGATCACGGTAAAGAGAAAAATCGATAAAGAAACGGTGAATAAACTGTCGGAATACGACCTCGGCGGAGTGTATTTTACTTCCGACAA
>CADBSX010000139.1 GCA_902797515.1 uncultured Eubacteriales bacterium
AGGGCATTGCTCTTATATAACGTAAGAGCAATGCCGAAAAGCCTTGTTTCGACGAGGTGGAAGGGTTCTCGTTTCTGAACCTTAAAACAGCGTTTGATGGCGCGAAAACGGTTTTACGTAATTACGCAAAATAAAAATCTTTATGCGGCGCGGCAATTTTGCCGCGCCGCTTTGTTTTCGCTTGTCTTTTCCCTTTTTTTCATATATAATATATACGAAAGATAATTTTTTAAAGGTAGGTTCGATGTTACAGGTAAACGGCGTAAGTCTGCAATTCGGCAGCAGAAAACTTTTCGAGGACGTAAACATAAAATTCACAAAGGGCAACTGCTACGGAATAATAGGCGCGAACGGCGCGGGAAAATCGACTTTTCTCAAAATTCTTTCGGGCGATCTCGAACCGCAGAAAGGCGAAGTCACGCTCGACAAAAACGAGCGTATGTCCGTTTTGAAGCAGGATCAGAACGCATATAACGGCGAAACGGTCATAAGAACCGTTATGCTCGGGCATAAAAGGCTCGTGGACGTAATGGACGAAAAGGACGCGTTATACCAAAAAGAGGACTTTTCGGACGAGGACGGAATAAAGGCGGCGGAACTCGAAGCGGAATTTGCGGAACTCGGCGGCTGGGACGCGGAGAGCGACGCGGAAAAACTTCTGAACGCTCTCGATATTCCGAGCGAGCATTTCGGGATGACGATGGAAAATATCGACGGAAAGGAAAAAGTCAAGATACTTCTCGCGCAGGCTCTTTTCGGCAATCCCGACGTGCTTCTTCTCGACGAGCCGACAAACAACCTCGACTTAAAGACCACCGAGTGGCTCGAAAACTTTTTGATGGATTTCGAGAATACTATAATAATAGTATCGCATAACAGGTACTTTCTGAATAAAGTCTGCACGTATATCTGCGACGTCGATTTCGGCAAGATAAACGTCTATTTCGGCAACTACGATTTCTGGTACAAGTCGAGCCAGCTTATGATGCGGCAACTCAAAGAACAGAACAAAAAAGCCGAGCAGAGGGCGAAGGAATTAAAGGAATTCATAGCGCGCTTTTCGGCGAACGCGTCGAAGTCGAAACAGGCGACGGCGAGGAAAAAAGAACTCGAAAGTCTTACCATAAACGATATCAAGGTGTCGTCGAGAAAATATCCTTATATCAATTTCAAGTACGACAGGGATATAGGAAACGATATTCTCTTCGTCGAAAACCTGACTAAAAAAGGATATTTCGAGAACGTCTCGTTCACCGTTCAGAAAGACGAAAAAATAGGTATAATCGGGAACAGCGGCAAGGCGATAACGATGCTTTACGAGATACTCGCGGGCAACGAAGAGGCGGATTCGGGCTATTATAAGTGGGGCAAGACCATAACCGCGACTTATCTTCCTACGGACAACGACGCGTATTTCAACGGTTGCGACCTGTCGCTCGTCGAGTGGTTAAGCAGGTATTCTTACGATCATTACGAAGAATTCGTCCGCGGCTGGCTCGCGAGGATGCTTTTTTCGGGCGAGGAATCGCAGAAAAAGGCGTCCGTCATATCGGGCGGCGAAAAGGTGAGGTGCATGCTCGCCAAAATGATGCTCGAGGGCGGGAATTTCATGACTTTGGACGAGCCGACGAACCACCTCGATCTTGAAAGCATCACCGCGCTCAACGACGGACTGATAAACTTCAAGGGTTGCTTATTGCTTACAAGCCACGACCGCGAACTGATGAACACCGTATGCAACCGCATAATAGAAATTTCGGACGGGAAGAAAGTTTACGATCGTCCCGTGACTTACGACGAATACATTGCAGACGTAATAGATAATAAATAAAGGAGATACAATATGTCAACAATACTCGTAACGGGCGGAGCCGGATATATCGGCAGTCACACGCTTATAGAACTTATTAAGGGCGGATACGACGTCGTAGTCGTAGATAACCTTTACAACAGCAAGAAAGAGGCTCTTAAAAGAGTTGAAAAGATCGTCGGTAAAAGCATAAAATTCTACCGTTACGATATCTGCGACAAAGACGCGATGCGTAAGGTCTTTTCGGAAAACGAGATTTCCGCGGTTATAAATTTCGCGGGCTATAAAGCCGTCGGCGAATCGGTGCATAAGCCTATAGAATACTACGAAAACAACATAGGCGGAATGCTCGCCCTTATAGACGTTATGCGGGAATACAACGTCAAAAACCTCGTGTTCTCGTCGTCTGCGACCGTTTACGGAAGCCCGAAGAGCGTGCCTATCACCGAGGATTTCCCCCTTTCCACGACGAATCCTTACGGCAGTACTAAACTCTTTATCGAATACATATTGAAAGACCTCGCCAAAGCGGATAAGGAATTCAATATAGCGATACTCCGTTATTTCAATCCGATAGGCGCGCACGAATCCGGGCTTATCGGCGAAGATCCTAACGGCATACCGAACAATCTCTGTCCTTATATCACGAAAGTATGCGTAGGGAAACTCGAAAAAGTAAACGTTTTCGGAGACGACTATCCTACGCGCGACGGAACGGGCGTAAGGGACTATATACACGTATGCGACCTTGCGAGGGGACACGTTCTCGCCGTAAACAAACTGCTTACGGGATCGGGACTGTTTATAGTCAATCTCGGCACGGGCAGAGGATACAGCGTGCTCGAAATGATAAACGCGTTTTCAAAGGCGCTCGGAAAGCCCGTTCCATACGTTATCGCGCCGAGAAGGAGCGGGGATATAGCGGAGTGTTACGCCGATCCTTCGCTTGCGTATAAACTTATCGGTTTCAAAGCCGAAAAGACGCTCGACGATATGTGCCGCGACGCGCTCAATTGGCAACTCAAAAATCCGGACGGCTATCCCGACGATAACGATGTATAAGTCGATTAAACCTGATTTTCAAGTAAAAAAGATTTTTTTGCGCGCGCCGATTTTTTTGAAAAAATCGGCGCGCTTTAAAAAGAGAGATGAACGCGATAAAGAGCATAAAAGAAATATTGTTTCCCGAAAAATTCACCTGTCTTTTTTGCGGAAGAGAGATATTTCACGGCGAACTTTTCTGCGAGGACTGCCGGAAGGAAGTTTTCTACACGGGAGCGGAAATATGCGAGAAGTGCGGCAGGCGAACGAAAGAGCGGACGGCTGTCTGTTCCTATTGCAGGGGCAGGGAAACGTATTTTTCGACGGCGAGAAGTCCGTTCGTATATAAGGGCGCGATCTCCGCGCTCATAAAGCGTATGAAATTCGGCGGCGCGAAATACGTCGCGGAAGAACTCGTTTCCGACGCGCTTTACTCGTTTCACTCGATCGGAAAGGAATTCGATTTTATAGCGTTCGTGCCTATGACGGAAAAAGGGCTTAAAAAGCGCGGTTTCAATCAGAGCGAACTTATCGCCCGCGCGCTCTCGGAAAAGACGGGAATAGAAGTAAAGGACGTGCTTTCGAGAAAGGAAGGCTCGGCGGATCAGGTCGGACTTAAAAGGGCGGAAAGGGAAAAGAACGTCAAAGGCAGATTTTCTTTAAAAGACAGGCGGGCGGTCAAAGACAAGCGGATACTTCTTATCGACGACGTTATGACCACGGGCGCGACGGTGAACGAAATTTCGCGCATATTTTATAACGCCGGCGCGGCGGAAACCTGCGTTCTTACGCTCTGCTGCGCGGAAGTAAAGTGAAAAACAGACGAAAAAATCCCGTTTTCTCCGAAAAACGGGATAATTTTTATAAATGTTCGTTAAAAATAATTGCAAAAAAATTCTAAATATAATAGAATATATCTGTGATATTATATAGTTCGGGAATACGCGTTTAAGGCGCGCCCCGAAAAAGGAAACGGAAAAAATGGGACTTATAAGATATATTTTGAACACCGATTCGAGAATAAGTCTTCGCAGGATCAGAAATCAGGCTGAAAAGATACTCGATCTCTCGCCTAAATACGAGGCTATGACCGACGGACAACTCAAAGATCAGACGGCGATCCTGAAAGACAGGCTGAAAAACGGCGAAACTCTCGACGATATTTTGAACGACGCGTTCGCGGTCGTAAGAGAGGCGGCGTACAGAGTTCTCAATATGCGCCACTACAAAGTGCAACTTATGGGCGGGATATGCGTCCACCAAGGGAGAGTCGCGGAACTCAAAACGGGCGAAGGAAAGACGCTTATGGCGACTCTTCCCGCCTATCTCAACGCTCTTTCCGAAAAGGGCGTGCATATCGTCACGGTAAACGATTACCTCGCGAAGCGCGACGCCGAGTGGATGGGCAAAATTTACAGGTTTTTAGGGCTTACCGTCGGCGTGAACGTCCACGATATGACGGACGACCAAAAGCGCGAGGCGTATCGCGCGGATATAACATACGGCACGAACAACGAGTTCGGTTTCGACTACCTTCGCGATAATTTAAAGATCCGCATGGCGGACATGGTGCAGAGAGGGCTCAACTTCGCCATCGTTGACGAAGTGGACTCCATACTTATCGACGAGGCGAGGACGCCGCTCATCATTTCGGGCAGAAGCGAGAAGTCCTCTACTTTGTATTACGATTGCAACAGGTTCGTCAAAACGCTCACGCCCGACGAGGATTTCACCGTCGATATAAAGGATAAGTCGGTACAGATAACCGAAGAAGGCGCGAAGAAGGCGGAAAAATTCTTCAATATCGAAAACCTCGCGGATATTTCCAACGCGGAACTCAATCACCACATACAGCAGGCTTTAAAAGCTCACCACATTTTCAAAAGGGATACCGATTACCTCGTGAACGACGGCGAAATAGTTATAGTCGATGAATTTACGGGCAGGCTTATGATAGGCAGACGCTATTCCGAAGGCTTGCATCAGGCTATCGAGGCGAAGGAAAACGTCACGGTGAGGAACGAGAGCAAGACTTACGCGACCATCACTTTCCAGAACTATTTCAGGCTCTATCATAAACTTTCCGGCATGACCGGTACGGCGAAAACGGAAGAAGAGGAATTCAGGACGATATACGGTCTTGACGTTCTCGAAATTCCGACCAACAAGCCCGTTATAAGAAAGGACTATCCCGACGTTATCTATTCCACCGAAAAGGGCAAGATAAGGGCGATAATAGCGGATATTATCGAAAAACACGAAAAGGGGCAGCCCGTGCTTGTCGGTACGGTCACGGTCGAAAAGTCGGAAGAGATATCGAGATGGCTTATCAAAAACAGAGTAAAACACAATATATTGAACGCCAAAAACCACAAGAGAGAGGCTGAAATAATCGCGCAGGCGGGCAAGAAAGGCGCGGTCACGATAGCGACGAACATGGCGGGGCGCGGAACGGATATACTTCTCGGCGGCAATCCCGAATTTCTCGCAAAGCAAGACCTTCGCAACGAGGGGGTATCCGAAGAACTGATAGATATGGCGACGTCTTACGTTCAGGACGTTCCCGACGACGTGAAGGCGGTGCGCGAAAAGTATAAGGAATATTTTAAAGAGCACGAAAAAGTCACCGACGCCGAAAAAGAAGAGGTGATCGCCCTCGGCGGACTTCACATTATCGGCACGGAAAGACACGAGTCGAGGCGTATCGACAACCAACTCCGCGGCCGTGCCGGACGTCAGGGCGATCCCGGTTCGTCGCAGTTCTATATTTCCCTCGAGGACGACCTCGCAAAGCGTTTCGGCGGCGAGAGGTTGCAGGGCATTTACAATATGTTCAAAGTTGATGAAGACACGCCTCTTCAATCCAAACTTCTTTCCCGTTCGATAGAGAACGCGCAGAGGACGATAGAGGGCAGAAACTTCGGCATAAGAAAGCACATTATCCAGTACGACGACGTTATGAACACGCAGAGACAGGTAATGTACGAAGAGAGGATGAAAGTCCTTCGCGGCGAGAACGTGCATCAGGACGTTCTGAACCTTATTCCCGACTTTGTGACGGATATAATAAATCAGAACGTCAACAAGAACAAAGAGCCGTCCGATTGGGATAAAGACAAACTCAACAAGGCGCTCGAAGACCGCGCTTTGCCGCAGGGCACGGAATTTATCACCGACGGAGTTCTGAACAATTGGGACTACGACTATATCGTAAGTCAGACGATAGATAAGGTGATAGAGTGCTATGAAGAGAAGATCGCCAAATACAAGGAAGAGGGCATAGACTACGGCGAATTCGAGCGTTTCGTATTCCTTAAAGTCGTCGATAATAAGTGGATAGACCATATCGACGCGATGGACAAATTAAAGCGCGGAATATCCCTTCGCGGCTACGCGAACGAAGATCCCGTTATAGCGTACAAGAAAGAGGGGCTCGAAATGTTCGAGGAAATGACCGCGTCGATACAGGAAGAAGTGGTCGCTCTGCTTTTAAAGTCCGAGATAAGGAAACAGGAACAGCCGAAAGAAGAGAAGAGAGACCTTGTCGAAAACGGCGGCAGCGGCGGACAGAGAGGACCTATCGTGAACACTTCTACCGTCGGCAGGAACGACCCTTGCCCTTGCGGCTCGGGGAAGAAGTATAAGAATTGTCACGGTCGTTCTTGACGTTTATAAACTTCGTTCTTCTGCGTTTACTGTCGGTTTTCGCGTCTTCGATGACCGAGGAGGTCTATCTCAACCGCTCAAACCGCCGAGCCTTGAAGAACTCGTTTCTAAACGCCAAGAATACTGCTTGAAAAGGCGGCGTTTTCTCGCGAGCCTACCGTCCATAACACTCACGAAGTGAGTTTTAGGGAAGGGGGACCGCTTGCGGTGGAAGGGTGCTCGTTTCCAAACGCCAAGAAATCGCTCGGAAAGGTTGAGTTTCTGCTCGTTTCCGACCGCGAGAACGGCGCTGAAAAAATTTAAAAATCAAAAACAAATAAAAAATCACGCTTTCGGAACGAATAAAAACAAGGAAAACGCCTTTTAAAAAATATCCGACAAGCGAAAGGAGATATAAAAATGGTAAGATACGACGTTTACGAAGAAAAAGTAAGAGGACTTTACAAGACTTTGGAAGAGGCAGGATACTCTCTTTGACGTCGCTAATTTAAGGGTAAAATTAAAAGAACTCGAAAGCGAACTCGAAAAGCCGGAAGTCTGGTCGGATATCGAAAAGTCCAAACATTTAAGCCGCGAGGCGCAGGGAATAAGGAATAAACTCGACGTGTTCGACAAGGCGAATAAAGCCGTTTCGGACGCGGAAGTGATGATCCAACTCGCCGAGGAAGAAAACGACGAGAGCGTTCTCGAAGAGGTCGATAAGGAACTGACGATAGCCGAAAAGGATATAGAAGACATACGCCTTCGCACTCTTCTTCGCGGCAAGTACGACTCTTGCGACGCGATACTCACTCTTCACGCGGGAGCGGGCGGCACGGAGGCTTGCGACTGGACGGAAATGCTTTACCGTATGTATATCTGTTATGCCGAAAAGCACGGCTATAAGATAACGGAATACGACCGTCTGGACGGCGACGGCGCAGGGCTGAAATCGGTGTGTTTCAAAGTCGAGGGCGAAAACGCTTACGGCTATCTAAAAGCCGAAAAGGGAATACACAGGCTCGTCAGAATTTCGCCGTTCGA
>CADBSX010000140.1 GCA_902797515.1 uncultured Eubacteriales bacterium
GAGAAATAAATGGCAAGACTGAACGTCAATCCGACCCGTATGGAACTGAAAAGGCTCAAAGCGCGGCTCGCAACGGCTACGCGCGGGCATAAACTCCTGAAAGACAAGTCGGACGAAATGATACGGCGTTTTACCGTACTTTTAAAAGAAAATTACAGATTGAGAAAAGAAGTCGAAGGCGAGATAGCCGAGACTCTCGGTCAGTTTTCCATGGCGAGGAGCGTCGCGCCGCTCGAAGAGGTGGAAAAGGCTTTTTCTATGCCTACGGCGAGAGTTTTCGCCGATTTTAAGACTTCCGATATAATGAGCGTCGTCGTGCCGAAGATAGAGGTGAGCGGGGAGGCGGGAAAAAGCGGCTATCCCTACGCGTTCGCCGAGATAACGAGCGAGGCGGACTATTCCGTGAAAAAGGCGGGAGATACGGTCGTTAAAATATTGAAACTCGCGGAAGTTGAAAAGTCGGTCGCCCTTTTAGCGCTCGAAATCGAAAGGAACAAGAGAAGAGTAAACGCGCTCGAATATATAATGATACCGCAGATAGAAGAGACGATAGCGTATATAAAGAGCAAACTCGACGAGAACGAGCGTTCGGCGACGACGCGCCTTATGAAAGTAAAGGATATGCTCGCGAATCAATAAGCGGAAAATTTCGCGTTAAAATGTGTAATAAATGATCCCGCCCCGACGATTTTCAATCGTCGGGGCGGGATTTTTAGTTATATGAATATCAGAGCAGATATTCGAGGTCGCCTATACGAAGTTTGGAAAGAGCGTTTTTCGGCGTTTCGTATTTTTGAGCGTCGGAAAGTTTTTTATTCACTTCGAGCGTGAGAGTGTTTTTGAGATTGACGTTATAATCGGTGTATTCGCCCGCGGTCGGATTATAGACTATTTCGGTCGAACAATCGACTTTGACGATTTTTCCGTCTTTAATCTCTATAACTATATCCGCGCTCCTTATCGTGTTGTTTTCAGCGTCGAAGTAGTTATTTACTTTCGTAACGCCTTCGCCGTCGTTGGAATTGACTATTCCGAGAATTTTATTCTGTACGTCGCGAGCGCCGACGGCGTTGAGATACACGTAATAGAAAGTAGAGCCGTTTTCGGTTATTTTTTTCATACAGTCTATACCTGACGCTTTTTGTATGAATTCGTTGGTGAGGTAATCGAACTGTCCGTCGGCGGTATAACCGGTAACTTCGTTTTCGGTGTCCGTTCCCTTTCTGTTTACGAGGTGAACGGTATCGTCTTTAATATTGCCGAGGATATATGAAAACGATTCTTTCCCGTCTTCTTCCGTGTGCGCTTTATAAAGATAAGAGTGGTTGAAAGCAACTTTGCCGTCCGCCGTATTCTTATACATTCTCGCCGTATAACTGTCTTTTATAGCGAGTTTATTCCACGAAGGATCGAGTTCGTTTTTAGCGAACACGTCGAGAGAATAAGCGTCGTCGTCTTTAACGTTGGCGATAGCGGCGTTGATTATACCGACTTCGCGTTCTATATCCGACTTTTCGACTATTATTCCCGAAACAGACGGTATCGTCACGGCGGCGGATGCTGCTTTTCGCGCGTATTCGACGTTGATATTTATCGAGGCTACTTTGACAGGTACGGTTATAGTCATCGACAGATAGAAGTCGGTCAACGTTTTTTTCTCTTTATCCATATTGAACAGCATTTTGAGTCCGTTGACGGGATTCTCGAATTTTACGTTTTTGATCGAAATTTTCGAGCCGAGTCCGCCTATTTTTTTAAGTAAAACGTTTAAAATCGCGTTGTCGGACTTAATATTCAGGCTTGCGGAATATTTGTAATCGCCCGATTGAACTTTGGTGACCGCCGTAATTTCGCTTGCGGAAAGAGAATCGATAAGAGCCTCGACGGGCTTATTTATAAGATTGAGTTCGTCTTCCGTGTTTATTACGGAAGTCTTTTTGACTTGCCCTTTGTCGTTCATTACTATTTTTATGTTTTTCTCGCCGTTTCCCGATATGTATTCGGTGGAATCGTACAAAAGCGCGCCGCTTGTCGTGCGGGAAAACTGCATTGCTTTCGTCGTTTTATCGTAACGGTATTTCGCGTCGTATTTTCCCGTTACGCCTTTTGAAAGACCGAGAACGGAAAGATCGCCCGAAAAATCGATAGTAAAATCATACGCTTGAACGTTTGCCTCGGTCGAATTTTTTCGTGCCTCAACGATTTCCGTCGGAGTCGGCAATTTTTCTTCTTGCACTGTATTCCCGCCGTCGTTGGACACGGGCGTTTGCACGGTTGTGTTCTGACTTTCGCCGCAGGCGACGAAAAACAGCGCGGTTGTCAGCGCGAGCGCGACAGACAAAATGATTTTGATACAGGTTTTCATAAATTATCTCCTTTAAAAATTTTTGGTTTATTCACGCGGCGCCCTCGCCGTTCGTTTCCGTATTTTCTTTTTCGCTCGCGATATTTTCTTCCGCGGTCGCGGCGACTTCTTTGCCGTCGGCGTTTCCGATTTCGACCGTTTCGGCCTTTTCCGCGCGTTTCTTTTCTATAAGTCTATCGTAGAGATCTTCCGTCGCGGTGAAGAGTACAACGCAGATAAGTTCTATCCCGAGAAGTATCACGTGTGCATGCGCGTGGTGTTCGGTAGGCGTAAGCACCATAAGCGAGGACATAACTATTATCGTTACCGATTCCGCTGCGTTTAAAAGCCCCGGTCTTTTTTGTGTAAGACAGGTTATCGCGTGCGTGAGTTCTTTCGCCTCGCGAAGGATCGACCAAACGCCCCAAATCAGGCAAACTCTTTCTATGTATTCGGACGACAGTATAAGCAGAACGCCGATAAGTATCTGCGATATTACGGGGAAGAGTTCGCCGCCTTTTCCGATAAGTTCGCGTTTTACCGCGGCTATTATCAATTCTTCGACGGAATAGGCGAATATAACGCCGCCGACGAGATAGCCGACGTACGGCATCACCGTTTCGTGAAGAATAAATATCGCGATAGCGGCGGCGATATAGAGTATCGCTTTCGTGATTTTATATATTTTCATATGCTCACCTATTTATTTACAATATTTATTGTACTCTTCCGTGCATTTAAGTTTAGCGAGTTCGGCGACGTAGTCCATAGGCGGGCGAGTATATGTCGTTCCGTGCGATCTGTACGTCGGCGACGGCTCATGCCATACAGTTTTTTCTATATCGTTCTTTCTGCCGAAAAGACAGGGAATAAAAGTGAATACGCTTACAAACATTCCGACGCTTATCGCTATTGCGACAAAGAGCAACCATATAAGCGCGGACAAAATCGCTCCGAATATCTTCCAAGCGATAAGGAACAGGATCCCGTCGATATCGAGCGAGAATATAACTCCCGGCAGGTTGATGCTTTTATCCCAGCCCCACTCGAAAATATCGACGATAACGCCGTCCCAGAAAAGTTGAGTTACGAACGTGAAAGCCATTACGCCGAGAATGACGGCGAGCCAGATAAGATTTGACATCGACTGACTTATCGCCACCGCCGTAAAACTTCCGAGAACGGCTGCGCCCGCGAGAGATCCGACGATGAAACTCCAACGGAATTTTGTCCTTTCCGTCCCTTGCATTATTTTTGTTTTTGCTTCGGCGTAATACTTTTTCGCATTTTCCTTGACGTCCTGTTCCGTCTTGCAGTCGAAACATACGAGTTTCGGATATTCCGCGCCTAAATTCTTCTTATATACCGTGCGCCCGCACACGGTGCATACGCCGAGCATCGAATTCTCTTTGGCGGGTTCCGTCGCTTGTTTTTCCTCGGCGGCGACCGCCGCCGTTTCTTCGGCGGGATCGGGCAATTCCGTCCCTTCCGCTATCGCGACGAAAGTTTCCATCGTGACGCCGAAGATAACGAGCATTTCGCGCACGGTATCTATATCCGGTTGCGACAGATTGTTTTCCCATTTGGAAACGGCTTGACACGAAACGTTAAGTCTGTCTCCGAGTTGCGTTTGCGTCATCCCGTGTTCCTTGCGGAGTTTTGAAATGGCAAGTCCGTAATTGTTCATTTGTTTTTCTCCTTTTGATTGTCGGCATTTTTATTGCCGTCGATTACGATAATATTATATCAAAATTAGACGCAAAGTGGAATCGTTTTTATTCAACTGTTGGTTGAATTTAATATACTTTCGGTTGAATTTGCCTTAAAACGCCCGTTTTTGCTGTTAAATTTGCTTTTTTTCAAAAAATACCGCCGAGCGAAACGCAAGGCGGTACTTCGGAATGCGCTTTTTCGCTGATTGCGATATAACCCAAACCGTTTCCGTGAAAAGTTTTAGTTTGCGAAAAAGATACACTTCCTACGAAAGTATATTTCTTCCACGAAAAATTATTGAGTTATATCGCATTATAATTATAACATATCGCCGCATTTTTATCAACAAAAATTAAACCTGCGGTTGAAAATGTCGTAAAAATTATCGGAATAACATTATAAAATCGCTAAAATTTATCCGACTTGCGTCTTTTTATTGACTTTTTTTATAATATAGATTAAAATATATTAGGTTTTGTAAAAAATCTCTTCAAGGAGTTATATATGAATAAAAAATCTATCAAAGACGTAGAAGTCAAGGGCAAAAGGTGTCTTGTAAGGTGTGATTTCAACGTTCCTATGAAGGACGGGGTGATCACCGACGAAAACAGGATCAACGGCGCGCTGCCGACGATAAAATATCTTCTCGATCACGGCGCGAAAGTCGTTCTCTGCTCGCACATGGGCAAACCGCACAACATTTTCACCGAGGGATTCGGACTGAACAAAAAAGAGAAGAAAGCGGTAGAGGCTCTTCCCGAAGAAGAGAGAGCGGCGGCGAAGAAAGAGTATATAGAAAAGGCTCTTAAAGGCGACGCGAAAAAATTTACTCTCCGTCCCGTTGCGGAAAGGCTCAACGAACTTCTCGGCGGCAAAGTTACTTTCGCGACCGATATAGTCGGCGAGGACGCGCGGAAAAAAGTCGCCGCGCTTAAAGAGGGCGAGGCGGTACTTCTCGAAAATCTGCGTTTCGACGCGGGCGAAGAGGGCAGAGACGAAGAGTTCTGCAAAAAACTCGCGGAGTTTTGCGACGTTTACGTAAACGACGCGTTCGGTACGGCTCACCGCTCGCACGCGTCAACCGCCGCTATCGTCGAATACGGTTTCGTTAAAACCGCGGTTTGCGGTTTCCTTATCGAAAAGGAACTTTCCGTAATGGCGGACGCGCTTGAAAATCCCGTAAGACCTTTCGTCGCTATTTTAGGCGGAGCGAAGGTCGCGGATAAACTCAACGTTATATCCAACCTTCTCGAAAAATGTGATACGCTTATAATCGGCGGCGGTATGGCTTATACTTTCCTTAAAGCGCAGGGATACGAAGTCGGCACTTCGCTCGTTGACGACACGAAGATCGACTACTGCAAGGAAATGATGGCGAAAGCGAAATCGGCAGGCAAGAAACTTCTTCTTCCCGTTGACGGCGTACAGGTAAAGGAATTCCCGAATCCTATCGACGCGCCCGTTGAAACGGTCGTTCAGAAAGTCGGGAGTTTCTCCCCCGATATGGAATCGGTCGATATCGGTCCCGAAACGAGGAAACTCTACGCCGACGCTTTGAAAGGCGCGAAAACGATAATCTGGAACGGACCTATGGGCGTGTTTGAAAATCCTACGCTCGCGGCCGGAACGAACGCGATAGCGGACGCCATGGCTAAATGCGAAGGCGCGACCACGATAATAGGCGGCGGAGATTCCGCGGCGGCGGTCACGCAACTCGGTTACGCGGATAAAATGACGCACATATCTACGGGCGGCGGCGCGTCTCTCGAACTTTTCGAGGGCAAGAAACTTCCCGGTATCGAGTGCCTTAACGACAAATAAAAACACGTACTCGGTCAAACGAGCAAATAAAGGAGCATAACTTATGAGAAAAGCGATAATTGCGGGAAATTGGAAAATGAACAAGACCATGGCGGAAACCAAAGCCATGATAGCGGAACTCGCGCCGAAGGTAAAGGACGCGGACTGCGACGTAGTGCTTTGCGTTCCCTATACCGATATTTTGGCGGCGAAAAGAGCGGCGAAAGGCACTAATATAAAGATAGGCGCGGAAAACGTCCATTGGGCTGAAAAAGGCGCGTTCACGGGCGAAGTTTCGGCGGAAATGCTCAAAGAACTGAAAGTCGATTACGTCATTATCGGACACAGCGAGAGAAGGCAGTATTTCGGCGAGACCGACGAAACGGTGAACAAGAGGACGGCGGCGGCTCTCAACGCGAAGATAAGACCTATCGTCTGCGTTGGCGAAACCGAAGATGAAAGAGTAAACGGACTTACCGAAAAGGTGCTTTACAGGCAGATAACCGAAGGTCTTAAAGGCTTTAAGTCGAAGGATTTCGATAAGATCGTTATAGCGTACGAGCCCGTATGGGCGATCGGCACGGGCAGGACCGCTACGGCAACCGACGCTAACGTCACTATCGGATATATAAGGAAAGTCCTCGCCAAAAAATTCAGAGGCTCGGTCGCGGAAAAGACGAGAATACAGTACGGCGGCTCTATGAACGTCAAAAATTGCAAGGAACTTATGGCGGAAGAAGAGATCGACGGCGGACTTATCGGCGGCGCGTCTTTAAAAGCGGACGACTTTGCCTATATCGTTAATTATAACAAGTAATTTTTTAAGGTTTATAAACTTCGTTCTTCTGCGTTTCTGCTTGTTTTTCCGTCCGCAATGACCGAGTAGGTCTATTGCGACCGAAAAAA
>CADBSX010000141.1 GCA_902797515.1 uncultured Eubacteriales bacterium
TGCGAATAGTATTTCGGATTTGAAACGAGCCTCTTCATAAAGTCGAGAGCGACGTATTTTCCCGCCTGCCTCTGCAAAAGATTTCCGTTTTCGGCGGTTATCGCCGTCGGGGGCATAAGGTTGGTATATTTTCCGTTCACGGGCGCGCCGTCGCCTTCCATTTCGTTTATAAGCGTTTTCGCCGTTCCGTCGAACGAATAGTTGAGATAAAACTGATCTCTTCCCTCGATATCCGCCCAGAGTTGGTACATAGCGGAAGTCGCGTATCCCTTATACATACCGCTCGCCGTGAAAGGCGTCGTTCCGGACTCGACCATGTGATCGAGAAGGGCGAAGAACTCGTCGAACGTGCGGGGAAGCCCGTCGTCGTAAGTTCCCGATTTTCCGTCGGGGCCCGTTGAGAGTTCGGACGCGTCAACCGCGCTCTTCTTTACGAAGTCGCCCGTTTTAGTCATCCAGAAACCTTTTATATCGAAGAGATCGACGTCGTATATCATTCCTTTCGGCGCTTCGTAGTGCGGAAGCGCGTAGTAGTGTCCGTCAACGTCGTAGAAAGAACGTATCGTCGGATCGAGTTTATCCACTATACTGCCCGTTTCGCCGAACTCCGACATATCCTGCTCGGAAACTATATCGGTTATATCGGCCGCGCCGCCGCTCGCGACGAGTTTATAGAGGAACACGTCCTCGGTGAAGAAAACTTCGTTATCGCTGGTTTTGAGCGCGTTTATAAGCGTTTCGCCCGCCGTCGCGTTCTTCGAGGATTCTATATTGACGTGAACGCCCTTTTTGCCCTCCTCGAAACTCGTTTCGGCGTACTTTTCTTCAAATCTCTTCGCCGCCTCGTCGAGCCATTTTCTTCCGAAACCGCCCTCGTAGTTCATCACGTGCAGTTGAGAAAGCGAGGAGTCCTGCGCTTTTTTCTCGTCATCGCCGCCGCCCGTTCCCGCGCGTTCTCTCGTACAGCCTATCGCCGAAAAAGCGAAGAGCGCCGCGCCGAGCATAATAGAAATCGCCTTGTTTAATTTTTTCATAATGTCCTCCGTTTTTTAAGCCTTGTTTTTTATCACACGACCGCTATATCGTCGATATAGAGATTTCTGTAACCTGCCGTGTTGTTGATATAGAAAGTAAATTCCGTAAGCGTGTCGAATTCGCCCGTGAAGGTTATTTCGACCGTATGCGTTCCTTCCTCTATCGCTTTAAATCCCGTCGAATAATAACTCTTGTTTACGCCGTCGAGTTTCGCGGCGATCCATATAAGTTCGGTGCCGTAATCGTAAGTCTTGTCGGACGTATAGGTTATGCGAAGTTTGTTCGTCTTTTTGCCGAGCGAGATATTAAGTCCCGTCAAGCCGCCCCAACTGTTGAGGATGCCCTCGATATGAAGGGATCTGTCGCCGCCTTCGTCCTCGTATATGCTTTCCGCTTGACCTTGCGCGTATTTCTGCGTATAGGGACTTCCGCCGCACCAGCCGTCGCCCGCTTGGAAATCCATAATAACGCCCTCGACCGCCTCTTTTGCCTTGACCGTATAAGTCTTGTCGAACGAAGCCGAGCCGTCTTTTGAAGTGAAAGTATAGAGGATATAGTATATTCCCGCCTCGGCGAAAGTTATCTTACCGCCTTCCGCGTCCGCGTACTCGCCGCCCTTTATCGCGTATTTCACCGTGGAATCGAATTCTTCCGAAGTCGGAAGGACGAGTTCTTCGCCGACGGCGAACAATCTCTTCGCCGCGATTGCTTCATCCACTCCCGCGACCGCCGGCGGCGTTACCTTCATAGTATAAATAAGGAAACTGCCTTCCGTGTATTCGTAGCCGAATTCGTAATCGCCCGTGCTCGCGAAAACAGCCTTGTTGTCCGCGGGCTGTATCCACTCCGTATCGCCCTGTTTTCTGTACTTCGCGGTTATCTCCGTATCTTCCAGAATAAGTTTCGGAAGTTCGTATTCCGTGGCGACTTCCGCGCTTTCGATCGGTTTCGAGAATTCCGTCACCAAAAACCTTATATCGTCGATATACGCTACCACGTTGTACGTCGATATATTGATCGTAACCGCGAATACGTCCTCGAATTCGACTAATCCGTGAGTGAGTTCGTACCTGTAAAGGTGCCAACCTGCCTTGAACGACACTACCTGATCCGTCCAGACGTCTTTTTTCGTTCCATCGACGTAAACCGTCGCGTCGAACGTGCCTTTGACGTTTATATCGACGGGCGCGTAGGCGTAGAACTCCACCATATTGTACTTCTTCTTTTCCAACTTGACGTTGAGATTTTCAAAACCGCGCCAGTATCCCTGCGTGAAATTCAGTTTCATCGAATATCTGCCGCTGTGAGAATAGTCGGAAGAAAGTTCCTGCGTTTTCGGGGAATTCTCGGCGGTCGGATGTGCTACGGAATCGTAACCTCTGCCGTAGCCGTAGTTTTCCTCTCTGCCTTCCATCGGCTCGAAGTCGATAGTGCTTAAACCCTTTCTTATATAAATCGTCTTTATCGCGTCGCACGCTATCGCTTTTCCGTCAACGTCCGCGGTCGCCGAATACCTTATATAATAATCGCCTTTTTCGGTCGGCGTGAACTTGCCGTTTTCAACCGGTTTCCACTCGCTTTCGCTTTCCGCTCTGTATTCCGCCGTAACGTCCGAAAGGGCGTAAGCGGCGGTCGGAGCTGCGACTTCGAGTTCTTCGCCGACAAATCCCGATATTTTGTTAGCCGCCGACATCCTGATACCGGAGTAAATTTCCTTTTCGACCGTGAGCGCGTATCCGTCGGGCATGGTTATTATCCACTTTATCTTCACGTCGCCCGACTCGCCGAACACGATGCCGTCGGTCTTTTTCATCCTCTGCTCTTCGCCGCCGTTTACCGAAACGTAGAGTTTTACGTCCGCGTTTTTGAGTTGTTCTGCGGAATAATACTCGGAATCGAGAGTGAGCGAGCCCGCGTCGAACGGAGCGTTCTTGTCGAGGACGTCCTCGTAATCGGGCGTCTCGGCGGAAAGCCTGTTGACGTAAACGAATTCTATATCGTCTAAATAAAATCTGTTGTTGAAATAGCCTTTAAGCGTAAACGCCGTAACGTCTTTGAGGTTTACTTCCCTCGTCAGAAATACGAAATACTGTTTTACGCCCTGTTCTATCTCGAACGGATCGGCGGTAAGCCAGCCGCCGGGCCATCTGCCCGAACGCGTAGTTCCGAGTTCGAGTCGCCCGTCGGACGCGGGAAGAATCGCTTTGAGATAGAATTTCACCGCGTTCACCGTCTTTTCGGGCATATCTACCGTCTGGATTCCGAACCAGCCGTTACAGTCGGGATCGAGCGAGAACGAACGCGCTCCGCTGATCTTCCAAGAATAATCGGCGTAATACTGTCTCCTTAACATATTGTTCTTCGGATTGTAATCGTAATAGCCGCCGTCGTATAAAAATCTGCCTTTGTCGTATAGGTTGTTGTTATTTTCGTCGTAACCTATATAGCAATTTTCGTTCGTCGCCTGTTCTTCCTCGAAGTCGATAACGTACGGACTTCTGTGTATGAATTTCGAGAAAGTAAGTTCTTTTACCGTTCCGTCCTTTTCGGCGACGTAGCGCAATTCGTACGTTCTGCTCTTGTTCGGCGCGAACGGATTTTCCGAGGTCGCCTCGCGCCATATCGTCTTGCCCTTTTCCCTGTAATATCTCGTGACCTGAACGTTATTAAGGTCCGAATAAACTTCGCTCGAAAGCGCGGGCGCGGGAAGTTCCACTCCCGTCGTTCCGTCGCCGAGGAAGAGCGCGGGCATATTTACCGACATTTCGAGTATCTTTTTCTCGACGGTAAGCCCTATATTCAGAGTTTTCGCCGAGCCGAACGCGTCTTTATAGGAATACCTTATCTCGTATTTCCCGTAGCCGAGCGCGCTGTCGCTTGCCGTGAGTTTTTCGCCTATTTCCAAATTTTTAACGAGCGTACCGCCTTTATAGAGAGCGGCGGACACGTCCGAAACGTAATTCGAGTGCGCTTTGAAGGGATAGGGCGCGGCTATCCCGTCGCCGTAGGAAAGCCCGTAGCCCGCCGTTTCCGCATAGTCGGATACGGCAAGCGAAGTTACGCTTTCCGCCCGAACGCCCGTCATAAAGAGCGTTACGCCGAAGTCTTCTTCGTTATATATATCTATTCCCGTGAGACCGGATGACAAAAGTCCGCTTTCGCCCGTTTCTTTATCCGGAAGTCTTACGAGGTCGTTTTCGCCTTTTTTGAGTTTATATCTGACCGAAGTCGCGACGTCGCCGAAACGCAGAACTATTCTCGCGTTCGCCTCCGCCGAGGAAAATACGGTCATCTTCACGGCGTTCGCGGAAGAGGTGAGTTTGTTTCCCGTGATATTCGCCGAGCCTTTTGCCGCGAGGTCGTATCTGCCCGCGCCGAAACCGCTCAAAGCCGATACGTCGGGGAAAGTCCTGTCGTCCGACGCGGAAAGAATAATATCGTCTATCCTCGCGTCGATACCGCTTTCGCAGGCGTAGTCGAGTTTTATACCCCTGACTTCCGTAAATCCGAAGTCCTCGGTATATATTTCCAGCACGCCTTGCGAGGGAGTAACTCCCACGAAGTCGCTATCGTCTATCGCCGCGGGGGCAAGACTTAAATATCCCGCCTTTTCCCAGCCTTTATCCGTTAAAAATCTCGCGGAAACGGTAAGGGGCGCGCCCTTGTGGTTTTCCGCTTTCAAAGAGAATTTCTTATAATCCGACCAGTCGGACGTGAGGAAAAATTCCGAGTATTCCGTCGTCTCGGATTTTTCCGAGGACAGAACGCGCATATTTTGCTCGCCCGCCCTTACCGCCGAACCGCTCCACGAATACGTTTCGTTTTCGGCTGAAAAGTCGTTTATTATTCCCTTTTCCTTTACTATTACTCTGACCGTCGCGGACGATTCGTTTCCGCTCCTGTCTCTCGCGACGTACGTCGCGTCGTAACTTCCCGTTCCCGCCGTAATATAGCCGTTCTGAACGGTCACGTCGTTACCGCTCCCGTCTTTTACGGTCAAGGTAACGCTTTCGAGGTCGTGTTCGACGACGTTCACTTCGGGAAGTTTCGCTTTTCCGCCGATCGCCCACGTAGTCACCGCCTCGGGCGACTCGATAACGGGATCGACGCTGTCTTTCGCGTTTATTTTATATTCCGCGTACGCCTTGTTCCCCGAAAAGTCCTCGGCGACGAGTTTTACCGTATATTCGCCGACGGACGGAAGAAATACCGACTCGTCGTCTTTCCCTACGCTCTTCGTCTTTCCGCCGTAAGAGACGCTTTCGGGATAAACGGCGACCGTTTTAGCGCAATTATCCGTAACTTTTTCCGCCGCCGTTTCAACGTCTTTTCCGAGATCGGAATAAAAACCTATTTCGGCGGTCCTGTTTTCGAGCGCGCCGAACGCGGGCGCGGTCGTATCGACCGCTCTGAACTCGATAATCTTTTCTTCCGAGCCCTTTTCCGTGACGAATTTCACGGTGTAAGTATAAACTCCCGTGACGTCGGGCGTGAAAGAAAGCCCGTCCGCCGTCGTTTTAGACGCGTACGGAACTTCGAGCGATTTAAGAGTCGCTTTAACGCCCGCGGCGAGCCTGAAATCCGGCGTGTAGGCAAAGCCCGCCTCTATTTCCGTGTTTTCGGGGATAACGTAATCCGCCTGATTATTTTTACAAGAGGCGAGAGCCGCAGCCGAAGAAATTACCGCGGCGAACGCAATTATTGATAATTTCGCTGATTTTTTCATCTTTTTCCTCAATTTTACCGCTGCCCGCGGAGGCGGAAACCGCCTCCGCGGCAAGCGTTATTTTGTTATTTTTTTCCGCTTTGCGGAATTTTCGCTTTTACGCGGGAAGTAACTCTATCGTGTCGATATATATCGTCTTTCCGCTGTGATTGAACGCGATACTTGTAAACGAACTGAAGTCTTTGCCGAGGTCGATCTCAACTCTCACGACTTGTTGCTGTCTTCCGGCGATATCCACGGAAAAATAACCGCTACCGAAACCGTCGATCCATATAAAGTTGTTGAGAGAGGTTACTTCGGTATCCGTATCGACGTAAATATATAAAGCGAGTTTTCTGAACGTCGCGCCGAGATTAACGCTTCTTACTTTATATTGTCCGTCTTCAAGCTCGTAATGCGTTACGTAATGCCAACCGCTGATATATTTCATCTTCGCGCCTTCGTCGATTTTAAGTTCCTCTTCTTTTTCGATCGTCGGCGTATTCGAAAAATTATATGCGAATACTTTTCCCGCCTGATATTGTCCGCTTACCGCAACGTAATGCGGTCTTGCCTCGTCGAAAGACGCCCAGAGGAAACCTCTCTTTACCGTTTTTTCGAGGTAAACCTCTTCCGTGGAAACGTTGGTCATTTTGACGTAATAATTATTTACGGCGTTATCTACGGGAACGGTATATTTTCCGTCCGCTTTCGCAAGCGTGTTCCACGTTTCGCCGTCCGCCGAATAACTTACCGCCGTTTCGCCCAAAGCCGCGATTTCCGAGGGGAACAAAGACGTGGATTTAAGCTCCGCGTTGAATTCTATTCCCGTCTGGAAATATCCGTCGGGCGCGCCGCCTACGTAAAGTTCTTTTTCCGCGCAGATATTATCGACGTAATAGTGAGTATTTACATCGGTTTTGAAGAGAACACAGATTACGTTGTCGATTTCTTCTCCTAAAGTTATAATGTTTTTACGCGCGGCTTCCCCTCTCGCGGGAACGGTGATATTCGACGAAGTTACAACGAAAACTCTTCCGCCTTTTCTCGTATAGACCTCTGTTTCCAGCGATTTTTCCTCGTCGAGAACGCCGCCTTTGATATAAGCCGAAAGTTTATTCGTCTTAAACGGAAGAACTACCGCTTGTTTCCACACGGGACCGTCCCAAGAATTAGTGCGCAACATCTTCAGCGAATAACCGCCCTCGTAAGACCACTCGTTGCTCACTTCGCAGGTGTCCTGACAGTCTGTTCTCGCCTGAAATACTCCGCCGCCATCCAAGAACGCCGTTATATTCGTGCGCTGATAAGTCGAGAAATTGTAAGAGCCCGTTTCCCAAAGATTGCGTTCTTCCTCGGTATCGAAACCTATTATCTGCGCTCTGTTGGCAACGTAGTTGTAATTGAGAGTAAACTCCGCTCCGTCGAGAGTTACGACCTTTTCTTCGTCGAGACCGACGGCGTAA
>CADBSX010000142.1 GCA_902797515.1 uncultured Eubacteriales bacterium
AACATGATAAAACAATAAATATTTTCTTCATTTTTGAAAGTTTTTTAAAAACTCCTCCGCAGTTTCGAAAAACCTTTCGTAAACGTCGTTAGAAACATTTACGATCCTTACTCCTTTCCCGTTATCGACCAAAAATCCCGCCGGTTTCATTGAAATCACCGCTCCGCTGCCGCCTGCGAACGGCGTTTTCTCGTCTCCCTTCACGATCTTGACGTCGCCGTATTCCCCGCCTCCGATCATAAATCCCATAGTGACTTTCGATACGGGGATCACGACCGTTCCGTTCTCGTAAACGAGCGGCTTGCCCATTATGGTATTTACGTCAACGAGGCTGTTTATATCCTTCATCGCCGAATCCATAAGACTTTGAATTTTATTTTCCGAATTGTTTTTTGACATTTTTTAACTCCTTGATGATTTTTCCGATAAAATAACCTATCAGCGAATATATTCCGAAAAGAAAACTTATCCCTAAAAGAAAACCGTTCGTTTTACCGTCTTCGGTAATACGGATTTTTCTCTTTACGGCTATCTCGGGACGGTAAAGTTTCAATACCGAAAAGAATATCGCCGAGCATACGTTCGCAAAAAAAGCGACAGAAAACCCGAAAACGTCCGAAAACGCGTCAATAAGAACGGAAAAGTCTAAATCGGTTATCCTGATGAATTTTACGGGATTCGGCGAATTGCCGCCGAAAAAAAACTTTACGTAATCTATGGCGACCGCTTTTCTGTCCGAGAAATGGAACACCGCTCTGTTTTTGAGCGCGGTGATATAGCCCGAATTAATCCGCAGTTTTCCGAACGCGAAAACACTGTAAAAGACCTTTTTTTCGCTTGCTGAAAAAAACGTTTTTACGCTTATCGGAAACGGAAAAAATATAATAAATAAAACCGCCGATATTACCGGAAAAACCTCTTTCATAAATTAAGTATTTTTATTCGGGCTAAAAATATTCAAAAAAAGCCCGCGTTTTCACGCGGGCATAAATTTCCGATAACTATTCAGGCGATAACGTCGAATTTTTCGTCTTTTAAAAAGTCGGGGATCTCTTCGTCCTTTACGCTTACGAGATCGGGATCGTCGGCGTCGGATTTTACGTCGCCGAATACCTTGCCGCTTTCTTTGCCGTTTTCATAATAATCGTCTTCTTCGTTATATTCGTCCTTTCTGAAAAGATAGGTATCTTCTTCGGGGGCATTCAAAGCCTTGATCTGTTCGACGAGATCCTCGTAGTCAGGCAACTCGTCGAGAGAAGAAATCTGAAATCTTTTGAGGAAATTATCGGTAGTCCCGAAAAGCGCGGGCTTTCCTACCGCGTCTTTTCTTCCGACTATCCTTATCATATCGAGTTTCAAGAGATTTTGTATCGCGTATTCGCTGTTGCAACCTCTTATTTCTTCGAGGTCGAGCCTCGTAACGGGCTGTTTATAAGCGATAATAGCGGCGACTTCCAACATACTCTTTGAAAGTTCCCGTTCTCTTATAGGATTTAAAACGGCGGACACGGTGTCGGCGTTTTCCTTATTGGAACAAAACTGCAATTTATCGTTGAAAATAAGCAGATTTATTCCGCTCGTTTCGTCGTATTTCTGTTGAAGAGATTTCGCCGCGTCGAGAATTTCTTTCTCTGAAAACTGCGTTTTGTCGGCGATATCCTTTATCGCTACTTCCCTTCCCGAAACAAATAAAACAGATTCAATTATACTCGCTAAAGTCTCCAATTTCTTCCTCGCTCCTGTCTTCTCGAAGTATTATGGTTATATCGTTGAACGTTCCGTCCTGCGAGACGGAAAGATACTGCAATTTCAGCAGTTCCAAAAGCGCCTGAAAAGTCGTAATTATCTCGTTTCTCGTCGCGTGCTTTTCAAATAACTCGTAAAAACTGCATTTCTCGCGTTTCAGCATCGTGTCTTTAATGAATTTCACCTTATCGGCGACCGTAAAGACGTCTTTCGGAATTTCCTTTTTTTCGTTCTTGAGTCGATTGTCGATCTCGTTTCTCGAAAGGACGTCGGACAGAGCCTTTATAAGCCCGTCGAGATTGAAATCTTTATATACGACTTTGATATCGTCGGCGTTTTCGTCCGGCTCTTTGTAGAAAATATCGGTCGTTTCGTGTTCTTTTAGTTTCGCGGATACCTCTTTGAAGAGTTTGTACTCTTCGAGTTTCTGGAAAAGATCTTCCTGATCGTCGTATTCTTCCTCAAAATCGTCGTCGAATTCGACCACCGGAAGGACGGACTTTGATTTAAGTTCGAGCAAAGTCGCCGCCATGTTCAGATATTCGCTCTCTTTTTCCATATCCATATCTTCGGCTTGATTAACGTAAGCGATAAACTGCTCCGTCACTTCCGAAACGAATATTTCGCGTATTTCTATCTGCGCCCTGTTCACGAGATACAAAAGCAAATCGAGCGGCCCTTCGAAGTTTGACAATTTCGTATTATAATCCACTACGGGCTCGAATTTCGGCGCCATGGCGAGATAGTCCGCCATAGTAAGTTGTTTGCCTTTTTCAATAAGGGCGTCGTTTACTGTCGTCATAATCCGAGGATCGTCCTCCACAATAAAATAATAGGTCTTGCCGCAAGATCCCTCAAAAATCCTATAATATCGAGATAAGGTATCCCGACGTAGTCCGCTATAACTCCTAAAAGCAATATCGCGATAAGAATATAGAAACTCTTATTTCTCAAAAAATACCATACTTTCCCGCGGCGGGAAGAAAGGCTTTCGTAAAGTCTGAAACCGTCGAGCGGATAAAGCGGCAATAAATTGAACACGAACAAGCCGAGATTGAGATAAAACGCCGCCAAGAAAAACGCCTGAATAAAATCGTTCAGATATATCGCCCAGTCGTAAGGTATCAAGAATTTATACGAAATAAGACACAGCGGACAAAAGAGAACGGCGAGAACGAGATTAGTAAGCACTCCCGCTATCGAGACCAAAATACAGCCTGCCTTGTAATTTCTGAAATTCGCGGGATTAACGGGAACGGGTTTCGCCCAACCGAACCTTAAAAACACCATCATTAAAAATCCGAGCGGATCGAAATGAGCGAAGGGATTGAGCGTGTATCTTCCCGAAAATTTAGGCGTCATATCCCCGCATCTTACCGCCGCGAACGCGTGCGCGAACTCGTGAAAAGGGATAGCGATAAGTATCGCCGCGAAATTAGCGAGATAGATCGCAATTTTATAAACGATTATTCCGTTCATCCGCACACCTCGCGAAATTTACATACAATAATTATAAATTATTATCGACGAAAAAGCAATAAAAATAAAACAAATACTCTTTATTTTTCGATTTTGTCTATTTTTATAACGCCCCAGTCGTCCATTTTAATGCATTTTCCGCAGTTGTCGCAGATTTTAAGAGGATCGAGATCGCAAAAATCGTCGTCTTCTTCCTCTTTTATAATTTCTTCATCCTTTTTATCTTTCATAACGATATTATTATACTATTTATTAAAATTTTTTTCAATCAAAATATACGAACAAATGTTTGATTTATTAAAAAAAATATGTTATCATATAACCATAAATTTTACGTAGGATAAAACGATGTCGGGAAAAAAACAGAAAACGGAAAAAGTATATTCGTTTTTGGATAAATACATCTCCGAAAACGGTTTTCCCCCGTCTGTCAGAGAAATTTGCGCCGCGGTCGGCATAAGATCCACGGCGTCCTGTCAGGAATATCTTAACGATCTCGAACAAGAGGGAAAAATTGTCAGAACGGGCTTAAAAAAGCGCGCAATCACCGTCGTAAAAGGTCAGAAAACCGATTTCATTTCAGTTCCCGTTATAGGCACGGTCGCCGCGGGAACGCCTATTTTCGCCTATGAAAATCTCGAAGAATACTGCCCTCTCCCGAAAGAATTCGGCGAAGAGGACGAACTTTTTATGCTTAAAGTAAAAGGCGACAGTATGGTCGAGTGCGGCATCTTCGACGGAGACAAAGTAGTAGTTCAAAAACGCGACGACGCCGTAAACGGCGAAATCATAGTCGCTTTCGTTGACGACAGCGCGACCGTGAAGAGATTTTTCAAAAAGAAAGATAAGATCGTTCTTCATCCCG
>CADBSX010000143.1 GCA_902797515.1 uncultured Eubacteriales bacterium
ACGCCTGCGTTTTTGAGCGAATATCTTTTGCGACAGCAAAAGTATCTTGCCGAGGGCTCTTCTCCTTTACAGGGCTCCCGAAAACAAAATTTTGTTTTCGGGAAGAGGAAAGCCCGCCCGAAAAATATTGCGTTGACAATAGGTCAACGCATAATAAAAGGGCGAGGCTTGACGAGGAAACGGCAATATCTCGTCGCATTTTTGCCTGTTTTTTGCTTTGGCGGAAACTCCTCGATTGAAATATCGCCGATTATTTTTTATCCGAATTTTCCGCGGAATATATCGCTATCGCCTCTTCCGTGTCGCCGTCGAAGATTATTTCGCCTTTATCCATAACCACGCACCTGTCGCAAAGCCTTCTTATCGTGTCCATATTGTGACTGACGTAAAGTATCGTCCGCCCCTCTTCGCGCGATACGTCCCCCATCTTGTCGAGACATTTCCGCTGAAAAGCGAGATCGCCGACCGCGAGAACTTCGTCCATTATCATTATTTCGCTGTCGAGGTGCGCCGCGACAGCGAAAGCGAGTTTTACGTACATGCCCGAAGAATATCTCTTAGCCGGCGTGTCGATAAATTTTTCGATTTCCGAAAACTCTATTATTTTATCTATCTTTTTATTTACTTCGGCTTTCGTCATACCGAGGATCGCGCCGTTTAAATAGACGTTTTCCCTGCCCGTGAGTTCGCCGTTAAAGCCCGTTCCGACTTCGAGCATACTCGATATGCGTCCGTTTATTCCGACAGTGCCTTCGGTAGGGCCCGTAATACGCGAAAGTATCTTTAAAAGCGTCGATTTGCCCGCGCCGTTTTTGCCTATTATTCCGAGCCTCTCGCCCTTATATATCGTGAGGTTTATACCGTTTAGAGCGGTGAATTTTTCGTTCTTCCCGCCCGTCTTTTCGCCTATCCTCGAATTAGGATCTTCCTTTTTCCTTATCCGCGCCCAGAAACTCTGGATATCCCTTTGCAGAGTTCCGCCGCTTATCACGCCGAGCCGATAAACCTTTTTAAGCCCGTCTATTTTTATCGCTATCTCTCTCTCTTTATTATCCATCGTCAGATATTATCCATAAAGTTTTTCTCTACTCTGTTGAATATCGCGATCCCGAAAAATGCGATCAAAAGAGTTATAGCCCAACTTATTCCGAAAAACAGCCACGAAGTCGCGCCCGCGCCGAGCCAGCCCGCGCGCATAATTTCTATTATCGGCGAAACGGGATTTATCATTACGAGAGTCCTTAAAGTTTCGTTTTGTATAGAGGAAACGGAATAGACTACGGGCGACAGATACATCCACAGTTGGACGCCGAAACTCACGAGGACTTGCAGATCCCTGTACTTTACCGTGAGCGCGGAAACGGTTATCCCGACGCCCATACCGAGTATTCCGAGTTCCAAAACGAGCACGGGAAGAAGAGCCGCGTACCACGTTATCGCGACCGCGCCGTTTACAAGAAAGATCACGTCGATAATAAGGAACAGCCCGAACTGGATAAGAAAATTCACGCCGCAGGTTATTACCGTCGATACGGGAACGACGAGCCGAGGGAAATACACTTTTCCGAACATCCTCGCGTTGTTTAAAAAAGTCGAAGAAGTCTGCGTCACGCACGCCGAGAAAAAAAGCCACGGCACGTTCCCCGCGAGGTAGAACAGAAATTTAGGCGCGCCGCCCGTGGATAAATTCGCGATATAACCGAATACGACCGTGAATATGAACGTCGTAAGAAGTGGCTGTATTATAAACCAAAGCGGACCTAATATCGTCTGCTTGTATCTCGTTTTCAGATTTCTCGCGACGAATAGCGAAATAAGGTCTCTGTATTTCCATACTTCGCCCGCGTTGATCCTGAATATTCTCTTTTCCGAGGTAATAAAAGCGGTGTATTTCTCTTTCATGATTTCAAACCGAGATCTCTTAAAAGCGTTTCCGCGCTTTCCGCCGACGAGACGTCGGATCTCGCGGTGTTTTTTATCCTTTTTCTCACTCTCTTCCTGTCTTTGCCGAATATTTTGCGGAAAAACCTGTTTATATAGTAAAACGGAAGTAGAATTTTACGTTTTTTAAGCGACGGATATATGAAACACATCGTCTCGAACGGGGGAAAAGCCAGCCTTAAAAGATATTTTATCTTGCTCTTTTCGTTCTTCGCGAGCCCCATCGAGATATTGTTCTCGCTGTTGCCGTAAACGCCGCCGAAAAGCACGAAATTTCCGAGTTTTTCCGCCGTTTCGTCCTTTTCCGCGCTTCCGTCGCCGAGCCATATCTCCGTCAGTTTCTTTACGGTCTCGTAAAACCGGACGAGCGAACTCTTTTTTAACAGCGGAAGAAGTTTTTCTTCGTCGTATATTCCCTTGTCTTTCAGTATTTTAAAGTCGATAAAAGGTCTTATCCCGCAGCCGCCGCCCATTACGTGGTAAGCCATGTGCGCTATATGGTGAAAGACGAAAAACTCCGCGCTCTCGCGGTATTCGTATTCCCCGACCTTTTCAACGTGTTCCCAGACTTCGGAAAGCACGGGATCGAGTTTCGGATCGTCCTCTCTTATGCTGTAATGAAGTTCGAGGTGCGTCTCGTCGAGATAAAGGGATACGTCGTGATAATTCAGCACGTTATCAGTGGTAAATCCCTTTTTTACGAGCGCGTCCGTCGCCCTTTTGAGGTCCTCTTCTTTAACTAATACGTCAACGTCGCAACTCGTCCGCATCCAAGGCCGCGGATACATATCCCGTATTACCGCGCCTTTGAGGGGAATAAAATCTATCTTTGCCTCTGAAAGCGTTTCGCGGACGAGATCGCACAGAAAAGTCAACTGCGTTTCCCTGTAAACGGCAAGCCCCGTCTCGTCTTCGAGTACTTCTCTGTATTTGCCGCTTTCGGGCAGTAGTCCGTTTTTTCCGAGCGACCACGAAAGAAGATGCGCCGCGTCGTGTTTTTTCGCGAGCGCGAAAAGTTTCGCCCTGTCGAACGACGTATCGAAGTTTTCGGGCAGAGGCGCGTCGAACACCGCGTTTTTTATTAAGTAAAAAAGTATTTCGCTTTCGTTCATTTCTTCCAGACTACTCTGTTGACTATTCCCGTGTAAGATTGAATTATTTTTACGACTTTCGTGGATACGTTCTCGTCCGTATAGTCGGGAACGGGCGTTCCGAAACAGCCGTTTTTATTGAGTTCGACCGCCGTTCCGACCGCCGTTAAAAGTCCTTTTTCGTCTATTCCCGCAAGCACGAAACAAGCCTTGTCGAGAGCCTCCGGTCTTTCCGTGCTCGTCCTGATGCAGACCGCGGGGAAGGGCTTTCCGATACTCGTGAAAAAACTGCTCTCTTCCGGCAGCGTTCCGCTGTCCGATACGACCGCAAAGGCGTTCATTTGCAGACAGTTATAATCGTGGAAACCGAGCGGCTCGTGCATTATAACTCTCTTATCGAGTTTAAAACCGCTCGCGTCGAGCCTCTTTTTCGAGCGCGGATGACAACTGTATAAAACGGGCATATCGTATTTTTCCGCCATTTTGTTTATCGCGCCGAAAAGACTTAAAAAGTTCTTTTCCGTGTCGATATTCTCTTCCCTGTGCGCGGAAAGAAGAATATATTTCCCTTTCTGAAGTCCGAGCCGCTTATGCACGTCGCTCGCCTCTATTTTTCCGAGATTTTCTTTAAGAACTTCCGCCATCGGACTGCCCGTGACGTAAGTCCGCTCTTTCGGAAGTCCGCATTCCGCGAGATAACGCCTCGCGTGTTCGCTGTACGCGAGATTTACGTCGGAAATTATATCGACTATCCGTCTGTTTGTCTCTTCGGGCAGACACTCGTCCTTGCACCTGTTCCCCGCCTCCATATGGAATATCGGAATATGCAGTCTTTTCGCTCCGATGACCGACAGACAACTGTTCGTGTCGCCGAGAACGAGCACCGCGTCGGGCTTTATCTCCGCCATCAGCGAATAACTCTTCGATATGATGTTGCCCATCGTCTCGCCGAGATCTTTTCCGACGGCGTCGAGATACACGTCGGGATCTTCTATGCCGAGGTCTTTGAAAAAGACGCCGTTAAGGTTATAATCGTAATTCTGTCCGGTGTGAGCCAGAATACAGTCGAAATACTTTCTGCACTTGTTTATGACCGCCGCGAGCCGTATTATCTCGGGACGCGTTCCCACGATTATAAGCAGTTTGATCTTTCCGTCGTCTTTAAAAGCCGTCTTTCGTTCCATTTTTATTTCTCCTCGGCGTGTTTTCTTATAAAATCGACTACGTCTTTCATCGCTTTTCCGAGCGTTTCCGGCTCGGGAAGCATAACTATCCTGAAATGGTCGTTCCCGTTATACTCGAATCCCGATCCGGGGACGATAAGTATCTTCTTTTCGTGCAGAAGCGCGAGACCGAACTCGATATCGCTTTTAAACGGCAGTTTTACGTTTATCCTCGGAAAGACGTAAAACGCGGCGGAATTAGGAACGCACGTTATCTCTTCGCACGCCGAAAAAACGTCCGTTACCGCTTTTCTCTGTTCGTAAAGCCTGCCGCCCGAAACCAACATGGCCTTCGTACTCTCTTCGTCGTCGAGCGCGGCGGGGATAACGAGTTGCGTAAGCGTGTTCCCGCAAAGCCGCACCGCCGACAGACTGAAAAGAGCCTCTTTCACCTTTTTCAACGCGCCGTTTTTACCGGAAGTCACGAGCCAGCCGCAACGGAATCCGCAGATGATATGGCTCTTCGACAATCCGTTGAGCGTTATCACGGGAAGATCGGGCGCGAGCGCGGCGCACGAATAATGCGTCTTTCCGTCGAAAACGAGCCTGTCGTATATCTCGTCCGCGACTACGAAAAGTCCGTTTTCCCTCGCGACTTCGAGGATTTTAAGCAGAAGTTCCTTTTCGACGAGCGAGCCCGTAGGATTGTTCGGATTGATTATAAGTATCGCCCGCGTCCTCGGCGTTATCTTCGCCTTTATATCCTCTACGTCGGGCATCCAGCCGTTATCTTCTTTGAGAGTATAATGCACGGGCGTGGCGCCGGCTATATATAAACTGTTGCTCCAAAGCGAATAATTCGGCGTAGGAACGAGCATCTCGTCGCCCGCGTTCATCGTCGCGAGCATCGCCATCTCCGCGAGTTCGCTCACGCCGTTGCCTATGAATATATCCGATACGTCTATATTTTCAAAGCCTTTCGTTTCGTGGTATGCAAGAATCGCCTCGCGCGCGCTCTTCATGCCCTGCGGCTCGGTATAAGCGACCGCCCTTTCCGCGCCGTCGTACAACGCGCTTTTCACGCTTTCGGGCATCTTAAAGCCGAATTCGGCGGGATTGCCCGTGTTGAGGCGCAATACCTTTTCGCCGCGCTCCTGCATTTTGAGCGTTTCGACGTATAAAGGTCCTCTGATCCCCGAACGTATTTTGTTCATCCTGTCTGCAAAATCGATCATACTCTTAATTCGTTATTCCGTTCTTCTTTCAATATATTATACTTTTTCAAAAAACGTGTCGGGGCGGGCGGGATCGAATTTTTCATTCGCCCACATTATCGTCACGAGGTCTTCCGTGTCGCTTAAATTTATTATATTATGCGTATATCCGGGGAGCATATGCACCGCCTGAATATTGTCGCCGGAAACGTAAAATTCCATCACTTCGTCCGAGCCTATTTTTCTTTCCCGAATAAGTCCGCGTCCCTTTACGACTATGAAAAATTCCCATTTGGTGTTGTGCCAGTGCTGACCTTTCGTGACGTTCGGCTTGGTTATATTCACAGATACCTGTCCGCAGTTTTCCGTCTTTAAAAGTTCGGTGAAACTTCCCCTCTCGTCCGTATTCGTCTTTAAGGAAAAAGCGACTTTTTCTTTCGGAAGATAGGAAAGATAAGTCGAATAGAGTTTCTTCGCGAAACTTCCGCAAGGAATTTCGGGAACAACGAGCGTATTTCTCTGCTCGCGGAATTCGTATAAAAGAGATACTATTTCGCCGAGTTTCACTCTGTGAGTGGTCGGAACGAAACAAAATTCGCCGTCTTTCTTTTCGACGGGAACGAGCCCGTCGTATGCGCACCTCTTCTCTTTCCCCGAAAGCGCGGAAAGCATCTCGGAAACGAGGTCGTCGATATAGAGAAGTTCGAGTTCGGCGTTTTCGTCGTTTACGGTAAGAGGAAGATCGTTCGCGACGTTATGGCAAAAAGTCGCCACCGCTGAATTGTAATTCGGACGGCACCACTTCCCGAAAAGGTTCGGAAAACGGTAAACGAGGACTTTCGCTCCCGTCTTTTCTGCGTAGGAAAAGAAGAGTTCTTCGCCCGCCTTTTTACTTCTGCCGTACTCGCCGTCATACCTGCCGATAAGCGTCGCCTGAACGGACGAAGAGAGCATAACGGGACACTTATTTCCGTATTTTTCGAGCGTTCCGAGAAGAACGGTGGCGAAACCGAAATTTCCGCGCATAAACTCTTCCTGCGTTTTCGGGCGGTTTACGCCCGCAAGATTGAACACGAAATCGGCGTTTTTGCAATATTCGTCAAGTTCTTCTTCCGACGAATCAATATCGTACTCGTATATCTCTTCTATTTTAAGTTCGGGGCGCGTTCTGTCCTTGCCGTCTCTGACGTTTTTCAACGCCTCGACGAGATTTCTGCCGACAAAACCGTTCGCCCCTGTTACAAGTATATTCATATTAAATACTTTAATATATATTTGTTTTTTTGTCAAGTCTTTCGCCCGAAATTCCGAAATCGCTCGCGTTTCACACGCTTTTTTTCCGTTTTCTTGCCTGAAAACGCATTAAAAAGTTGACGAAAAAGAAAAATCTTTGTATAATATAAACAACCATAGAGAGTGTACGAGGGACAAGCCCGCGGACTACACAGCAACCTGCTTTTCGCAAGGTGCTAACGCTTGGAAGATGGTGGAATATCCGAACTCGCGCGCCCGTCTTTCAAACGGGCGTTTTTCATCTCTCTGTGAAATAAAAAAAGAGGTGTTTATTATGCGAGATCTGAAAGAGTTGTTAAGAGAAAAAGGCGAGATAGGATTTATCCTCGACGAGGACGAACGGAGCGATTTTTTGCGGTTCGCGAAAGCGAACGGATTTAAATGGTTGAACGGAAAAGAAATAAAAGAGGACGACGATTGCTTTTTCCACGTCGCGGTTTCAGAAAACTATACGATCGCGAATATTTCCGCTATGTGTTTCATAAAAGACAAACGCCGTCCGGCTTTTCGTATGAAATTCAAGGACTTCGCGGAAAACGGAAGTCTGTAAAATCGGAACGGACAGAAGATATTCGCTCGAAATTCGCAAGCAAATTTCGTAACGAATTACCCGAGACGGCGTACCACGGAAACGGGAGCATC
>CADBSX010000144.1 GCA_902797515.1 uncultured Eubacteriales bacterium
CCGCCGTCAGTGATCGCTTTCAGCGCGCCGTTCGGATCTGTAAACGCGAAAATAACGACCGTGAGAATAAAAACGACGGTAAAAATAGCGTTCATAATACAAGATATGAGCAAAACTCGCCTTTTATGTTTTACTTTTTCGCGTTTTTGATATATAATATAGTTACTTAAAACAATTACTTAAATTCGGAAGTGTGAAATGAAAGAAAAATATTATATAACCACGGCGATAGCCTATACCTCTTCAAAACCGCATATCGGAAACACCTACGAGGCGATACTTGCGGACAGCATCGCGAGATTTAAAAGAAATCAGGGCTACGACGTGTTTTTTCAGACGGGAACGGACGAACACGGTCAGAAAATAGAAGAAAAAGCGAAAGCGGCGGGGAAAACGCCGAAAGAATACGTCGATATCGTCGCGGGCGAGATAAAGGAAGTCTGGGACAAAATGAACGTGTCTTACGACAAATTCATAAGGACTACGGACGCATATCACGAAAAACAGGTGCAGAAGATTTTCCGCAAGTTTTACGAGCAGGGCGATATTTATAAGGGCTCGTATTCCGGTTGGTACTGCACGCCTTGCGAATCTTTTTATACCGACAGTCAACTTGTAGGCGGCAAATGCCCCGACTGCGGCAGAGAAGTGAAAAAGGCGCAGGAAGAGGCGTATTTCTTCAAAATGAGCAAATACGCGCCGAAACTTATAGATTATATAAATTCACATCCCGACTTCATCGCGCCCGTTTCGAGAAAGAACGAAATGATGAATAACTTTCTTCTCGCGGGACTTCAGGACCTCTGCGTTTCGAGGACTTCGTTCAAGTGGGGGATTCCCGTCGATTTCGACGATAAACACGTGGTTTACGTCTGGGTGGACGCGCTCTCGAATTACATTACGGGCATAGGCTACGACGCGGACGGAAATCACTCGGACGCCTATAAAAAATACTGGCCCGCGGATATCCACGTGATCGGAAAGGATATTATAAGATTTCACACCATTTATTGGCCTATTTTCCTTATGGCGCTCGGCGAGCCGTTGCCGAAGAGAATATTCGGGCATCCTTGGCTCTTACAGGACGGCGGAAAGATGTCGAAATCGAAAGGAAACGTACTTTACGCGGACGATCTCGCCGAAGTTTTCGGCGTTGACGCGGTGAGATATTTCGTCCTTTCGTGTATGCCGTTCGACAACGACGGGCTTATTTCCCGCGAACTTATGGTCGATAAGATCAACGGCGACCTCGCCAACGTTTACGGCAATCTCGTAAAGAGGACGATCGCGATGTCTAATAAGTACTTCGGGGGCGTAGTCGGAAGAGGCGGCGCGGAGGAAAGCGTTGACGAAGAACTCAAAAACTGCGTCACGTCGCTCTATCCGAAGGTCTCGGAATATATGGACGAAAACAGGATTTCGGACGCAATCGACGAGATTTTTTCGGTTTTAAGGCGCGCGAATAAATATATAGACGAAACTATGCCGTGGGCTCTCGCAAAAGACGAAAGCAAGTCGGCAAGGCTCAAAGAAGTCTTGTACAACCTCACGGAAACCATCGTTATTACCACTTCGCTTTTAGAGCCGTTCATTCCGACCGCGGCGGCGAAAGTCTTATCCGACCTCGGTACGGAAATGAGAAATTACGCGGAACTCGGAAAATTCGGCTTATATCCCGACGGGAACAAGGTCACGGACAATCCCGACACTCTCTTTATCAGGCTCGACGCTGAAGAGGTGGAAAAGAAATTCGCGGAAAACGAAAAGACCGAAGAAAAAAACGAACGGGAAGAAAACGAGATTACGATCGACGACTTTGCGAAAATACAATTCAGAACGGCTCTCGTCAAGGCTTGCGAAAAAATTGAGAAATCAAAAAAACTACTCAAACTCTCGCTTAAAATCGGCGACGAGGAAAGGACGGTCGTAAGCGGTATAGCGGAATACTATAAGCCGGAAGAAATGGTCGGGAAAAAGGTCGTCGTCGTGTATAACCTCAAAGCGGCGAAACTCTGCGGAGTGGAAAGCAAAGGCATGATACTCTGCGCCGAAAAGGACGGAAAAGTCGTGGTCGTTTCGCCCGAGGACGGAACTCTTCCCGACGGGGCGACGGTAAGATAATGTTCATTGACGCGCACGCTCACTTAAACGATCTTAAATTCGACGGAAAAATCGAGGAAACGGTTGAAAAATACAGAGAAGCAGGCGTCGGGCTCGTGATCAATTCGGGGTTCGATATTCCTTCTACCGAAAGGGCGATGAAACTGTCC
>CADBSX010000145.1 GCA_902797515.1 uncultured Eubacteriales bacterium
AGTGCCTTATCTGGTCGGTAAGATATTTTGGCATAACTTTGCGGCTTAAAATAAATTCGGGCGCGCCGATCGCGAAAGTGCCTATCTCTTTGCCTTTGTCGTTGAAAGACACCGCCGAATACTTTCTCGACGACGAGAAGGGGATTATCTGCGTCGCTATAAGTTTGTTGTCCGTTCCGAAGTATTTTTTGAGCGCTATCGCCGTCTGATTGTTGTCCGAAAGCGCGTTCTGCATAGAAGAAACTATATCTTTTACGTCGTATTTATAAGAACTGTTAAAAAGAACGCAGTTGGAAACCTTCATCCTGCCGTCGGTTATGGTCCCCGTCTTGTCGAGACATAAAACGTCCACTCTCGCGAGCATTTCGAGGGCGTACATATCCTGAACGGAAGTCTGCCTGTTCGCGAGCCTTACAACGCCTACGGCGAGCGCGAGCGTAGTCAGAAGGAACATGCCCGACGGTATCATTCCGAGAATAACGGACGTAGTTTTAGTGACGACTTCGGTCATTTCGCCGCTCGAAAGCGTCGTTACGTCGGGATGCGTCGCGATAACCACGCCGCGGTTGGTCAGAAATACGAAAATCGCCATCGGGACGATAAGCACGCCGATTATGCGGATTATCCATTTGAGAGTGGTCATAAGTTCGGACGACGGTTTCTTGAATTTTTTGGCTTTCGCCGAAAGAGTCTGTATGTATCTGTCCTCGCCTACTTTGTCCGCCATAACAAGCGACGTTCCGCTCACGACGTAACTTCCGGCGAACACTTTGTCGCCGACGTTCTTCTTTACGGGAACGGCCTCGCCCGTAAGCATGGATTCGTTCACCTCTATCGCGCCTTCGACGACCGTTCCGTCGATAGAGAGTTGGTTTCCTATGGAATATTTAACTATATCGTCGAGAACGATATCGTTCACGGAAATTTCTTTCGTCGAGCCTTTACGTATCACCGACGCCGTCGGCTCGTTTAAAATAGAGAGTTTTTCTATGGCTTTTTTCGCCCTTATTTCCTGAAAAATGCTTATGGAAAGATTGAGGACGTAAGTTATAACGAAAGTAAAGTTCAAAAGCGCCGCTTTTACCGCGACGAGCGCGACGACGCAAAGCACGCACAGAAGATTGAAGAACGTGAAAAGGTTAGAGGTTATTATCCTCGCGACCGATTTGGAATACTGTTTGCCCTTTTCGTTTATCTGCCGCTGACCGATACGCGTTTCGACCTGTTCTTCGTCGAGACCTTCTTTCGGATCGGGATAAAATCTCATTTCCGGCGTGACGGGTATTTTTTTGTTTTTTCCGCGCTTGGAAACTCTTTTCGCGGAATGCGGTTTGAGATAGTCGGTTATCGTGTTATCGATAATATTCGTATCTCTGCTTTGCTTGCTCATTTTTCGCCTCGATTAAGAATTTACATAGATTATAACATAATATAAATAAATTTTCAAGACAATTAAAGCAATAAATGTTTTTTTCATTGACAAAACGGCTGTATTTTGTTAAAATTTTCAGGAGAAAAGTAATAAAAGGACAGAAAATATGAATAAAAAGACGTTGACCGCTTACGCGGAATTGTTGGTGAAAAAGGGCGTAAATCTTCAAAAGGGCGAAATGCTCGTGATAAGCGCGCCCGTAAATTCTTCCGATCTCGTCGTCGAGGTGGTGAAAGCCGCGTATAAGGCGGGGGCGAGGAACGTGGAAGTAAAGTGGTCGGACGAGCGGATAACAAAACTCGGACTTAAATACCGCTCGAAAAAACAACTCGCGATCGTCCCGCGGTGGATGGTCGATCAAAGCGAATACTATATCGAAAACAAAGTCGCCTATCTCGTTATAATATCCGACGATCCCGAGGCGTTCAAGAGTATAAATCCCGAAAAGACGGCAATACTTCGCAGGGCGACGGGCAAGGCGTTGAAGAATTTCAGGGATCACACGGGCTCGAACAAGATAAGGTGGTCTCTCGCCGCGTATCCGAACAAAAAATGGGCTAAAAAAATGTTTCCCGATCTTTCATCTGACAAGGCGGTCAAAAAACTTTGGGAATACGTGGAAAAAACGGTCAGGCTTGACAGGGAAGATCCCGTCGCGGCATGGGAAGAGCATCAGAGGAATATCGAGAGAAGAGTCAAAATACTCAACGGCGCGAATATAAAATATTTCAGATATAAGAGCAAAAACGGAACGGATTTCACCGTCGGCATGCCGAAAGGCTATCTCTTCGCGGGCGGAGCGGAAGAAGGCGCGTGGGACAAAATACCGTTTACGGCGAATATGCCTACGGAAGAAGTCTTTTCCTGTCCCGACAGAAACACCGCGGAAGGAACGCTCGTATCTTCGATGCCGCTTTGCAGAAACGGGCAGATAATAAGGAATTTCCGGATCACGTTCTCGAAGGGCAGAATAGTCGGTTTCGACGCGGAAGAAGGTTACGAAAATCTCAAAAGCATAATAGAGACCGACGAGGGCTCGCATTATCTCGGCGAGATCGCGCTCGTCGGATATAATTCGCCGATAAGGGCTCTCGGAACGTTGTTTTACGAAACTCTTTTCGACGAAAACGCGAGTTGCCATTTCGCGATAGGCGATTGCTATCCGACGTGCGTCGAGGGCGGAGCGGATATGTCCGAGGACGAACTTCTCGAAAAGGGATTGAACACCTCTCTGGAACACGTCGATTTTATGGTCGGAACGGAAGATCTTTCGATCACGGCGGTAAAGGAAAACGGGGAAGAGATGCCCGTATTCGTAAACGGAGATTGGGCATTCTGAAATATAACGGAGTTTATAATGGACGATATAAAAACTTTTGAATACGGTCTGAATTTCGACGGGAAAGACAAAGACGCGAAGTTTTCCGAACTTTGCGAAAAGTTAGCGGAAGTAAAAGGCGTTTTGTCTTGCAGGGTAAAAGACGGCGTAATATTTTACGACGAGGCGGGAACGGCGAGCGATTACGATATTTTCGTAAAACTTAACGAATTTGCGGACGCGCTCGGCATTACGCTTTTATACGGCGACGAAAACGCGAGCGAAACCGTTTCCGAAGTGGCGGAAGAGGAGAGCGCGGACGCCGATAAAGAAGAAAAGACGGAAGAAGAGAAAAAGGAAGAAAAAGCCGAGGAAAAGAAGAACAAAAAGGCGGACTTTATCGAAAAGTGCGTAACGCTCGGTCTTTCGCTCGTCCTTATCGCGGTCGGGGCGTTTCTCCGGCGTTTTCCGGACGCGCAGATGTGGCTTTATATGTTTTCTTTCGCCCTTTCGGGATATGAAATACTGTATGAAATAATTTCAAAATTGCTGTATAGCAAAATCGATAAAAAGACGTCGAAAAATTACGTGTTCGAGGACGTGCTCGCGATTTTTGGCGGGCTTGTCCTTCTTTATTCGGGACACAGGCTGTCGGGCGCGGTCGTCGCGCTTTTCTACGCGGCGGTCATATTCGCCTGTAAACTGTTTGAAACGGCTGCGAGAAGGAAAAGAGACGAAAAGGAAGAACTTTACGAAAAGGAGACCGACGAGGCGTATAAGGCGGTTTTAAAAGCCGAAACGGACGCTTTCGACAAGGTATTCGCGAGCGAGCCGAAAAAAGCGGCGGAAACGGGTAAAAAGAGGTTTTTATACGATATTGTAATTTTGAGCGCGGGACTTATTATAGCGTTCGTTCCGCCGTTTTTCAAAATATTGTCTTACGGTAAACTGCTTACCGAAACTTATCTTTACGTCGCAATATCTTTCGTCGTCGCCGCGTTTGCGGGCGGTTATTTTAAATCCGTTGTATTTTCGTATTATTTCGCCTTGGCGAAAACGTTCAAAGACGGCGTTCGACTCGGCTCTTTTGACGATCTCGACGAAATCGCGGGGAAAAGCGCGGTCGTTTTCGATAAGACGGGCGTGCTTACGGAAACGAAGTATTCCGTGGTCGGAATATACGGCGATCCGAGGGCGGCGGAACTTTTGAGAGCGGCGGAAGAAAACTCGTCGCATCCGATTGCTGCCGCTATAACGGAATACGTAAAGGAAAGCGCGTATTCGGCGGAAAACGCGGAGGAATACGAGGGAAAAGGCGTAAAATGCGGTATAGACGGAAAAACGGTGATTTGCGGCAGTCTTAAATTTCTCAAAGAAAACGGAATCGAGGCAGATAGCGTCGAAACCGACGATTCCGCCGTTTACGTCGCCGAAAACGGCGAACTCGCGGGCGTTATAGCTTTCGGTTATAAAATCGCGGAAAACGCCGCAGGAATGGTAAGAGAAATAACCGAAGACGCGGGACTTAAAACTATCCTTTTGAGCGGGGATCAGGTCGGCGCGGTCGATCGCGTTAAAAAAGCGACGGCGGTATCGAAGGCCGTCGCGGGCGCGTCTGTAAAGTATAAAGAGGAATATATCTCGAAAAACGACGCCGTTTACGTCGGGAACGGGATTTACGACAAAACTCTCGCGGAGAACGCGAAATGCGTTATAGCCATCGGAAACGCCGAGGGAAAGACGGCCGTCGCGGACGGGGATTTGAGAAAAGTTCCCGCCGTGATAAAACTCGCGAAAAGAACGCGTATTATCTCAAAGCAAAATCGGA
>CADBSX010000146.1 GCA_902797515.1 uncultured Eubacteriales bacterium
TTCGTGGACCTCGCCGAGTTTGTGAGTTTTTCCCGTATAGAAAAGTATCCTCTCGGTCGTAGTGGTCTTTCCGGCGTCTATGTGAGCCATTATACCTATGTTTCTGGTGTGTTGTAAATCGTATTGTCTTGGCATAATTATCTCCCGTTACCAGCGGAAATGCGCAAACGCCTTGTTCGCTTCAGCCATCCTGTGCGTGTCTTCTTTCTTCTTGACCGCGCCGCCGGTGTTGTTGTACGCGTCCATAAGCTCGCTCGCGAGTTTATTGCTCATATCGCGGTCGCTTCTCTTTCTCGCGGACGCGACTATCCAACGGATAGCGAGAGTCTGTCTTCTGTCGGGCCTTATTTCGATAGGAACCTGATAGTTCGAGCCTCCGACTCTTCTCGCCTTGACTTCGAGAACAGGCATTACGTTGTTCATCGCCTGATTGAATATATCCATAGGCTCGGCGCCGAGTTTTTCCTGCGCTTTTTTGAGCGCGTCGTAAACTATGGTTTGCGCGATCCCTTTCTTGCCGTCGAGCATTACCTGATTTATAAGTTTGGTAAGCACCTTGTTGCCGTATATAGGATCGGGCAGAACGTCTCTCTTCGGGACGTTACCTCTTCTTGGCATAATTATGTCCTCCTTTAAATTTTTTTGGGTTTTAACCCGGTACAGCTATCGCTCTTAAACCCTTGCGGGGAGCGAACCTTCCGGCGGTTATCCGCCGTACTGCCTACTTTGCGGGCGTTCGGAAAAATTCGCCTTACTTAAGTAGGAATTGCGTTGTTGACAAAAAGTAAACTTTTTAAGTTTTATTTAGGACGCTTAGCGCCGTATTTACTTCTTGCCTGTTTTCTCTTTGCGACTCCCGCCGTGTCGAGCGTACCGCGGATAATGTGATACCTGACGCCGGGGAGATCCCTTACTCTGCCGCCGCGGATAAGAACGGAACTGTGCTCCTGAAGGTTGTGACCTTCGCCGGGGATGTAAACCGTTCCTTCCTGCTTATTCGTAAGGCGTACTCTCGCTATTTTACGAAGCGCGGAGTTAGGCTTTTTCGGAGAAGTGGTGGTGACGGAAAGGCATACGCCTCTCTTTTGCGGACAATGTCCCATAATAGGAGTTTTGCACTTGTCCTTCGCCGTTACTCTTCCCTGCTTGATAAGCTGGTTGATGGTTGGCATTTTTTACCTCCTTTTAAGTATTTGCGAATATTCCCGAAACGGAAACCCTATTCCGTTTAAAGAAAGCAATTCAAAATCGCAAAAGGGCATAAAATCCCCTTCGCACATACATATTGCTTTGATATTTTAACATTTTTAAACGGTTAAGTCAACGGTTTTTAAGATAAAATACAGGTTTTTTTTACAATTAACGCTTTTTGAAGCCTTTTCCGTCCCCTCGCTCTCCCCGTTATTAAAAAGAAAAGCGTTCGGTATAAAACACCGAACGCCGTTTGGGATGCGTTTCGTTTTTTATTCCGCCGCGGTAAGCGACGCCGTCCCCGACATGAAATTCATGCCGAATTCGGCGTCGAGGTCGAACGTTTCCACGTTTTCGTAAGCCGCGAGTTTGCATATCGAAACTTCGTAAGCCGTCATAACTCTGCTTTCCGTTTCGGAAAGTTTCTTCGTGTATTCCCTGCTCTGTATCCTGCCCGACACCGCTATCCTTTCGCCGACGGCGAGGTTTTTCACGAATCTCGCGTTCCTGCCCCACGCGATGCACGGGATATAGTCCGATTTGTTGTACGCTCTGTTCACCGCTATAAGAACGTCCGCTATCTCTCTCGAAAAAGGCGTCGTCCTGTAAACGGGCGGTTTGCATATGTAACCCGAAAGAACGATGCTGTTCGGATTTTTCGCGTCGCCGCCGCCCGCGAGTTCGCGGACGAAAACGGTAAGCATAAGTTTGCTTTTTCCGTCAACGAGTTTGTTATAACTTCTGAATTGACCGAACGCCGCGATCTCCGAGCCGACTTTGAGCCCGCCGCTCTCTATCAGCCTTTCGGAAACGGTGACAGGAAGTACGTCCGCTTTCCCCGAAAGTCTTTTCACGAGCACGTTCATCTCGTAAAATCCCTCGCCGTAAACCTCGTGCGAATATTCCGCCTCGGTCACGATCTCGCCTTTTAAAAATACTCTGTTGTTGTTTTTCTCTTCGTTTTGCATATATTTATTCTCCTCGTGCTTTTTTCGGCAATCACGCCGTTTTCTGTACCTGTGTTCCGTCCCGCTTTATCTCGTAGTTTTCCCTGTAAATCAGTTCGCCTATCGGCGCGAACTCGTAACCTCTTTTTATAAGTTCGGAAAACACGAGCGGCAGGCTCTCCGCGGTGTGAAGTCCGTTGTTGTGACAAAGAATTATCGAGCCGGACTTTACTTTATTTATGATCCTCGTCGCTATTTCCTCGGCGGAAAGATCTTTCCAATCGAGGCTATCGACGCTCCACTGCACCGTATAATATCCGAGTTTTTCCGCCGTCCGTATAAGTTCGTCGTCGTAGTCGCCGAACGGCGGGCGGAAGAGTTCGACTTTCTTCCCCGTGATTTTCTCTATCGCCGCCGCCGACGAAGTAAGTTCCTTTTCTATATCCGCCGCGGACATAAGGCTCATTTTAGAGTGCGTGGCGGAGTGCGTGCCTATTTCGTGACCGTTTTCCGCTATTTTCTTGACGTATTCGGGATATTTTTCCGTCCAGAATTCCACGGCGAAAAAAGTGCATTTCACGCCGTAGAAATCGAGAGTTTCGAGTATCTTGTCGGTATATTCCGTTCCCCACGCGCAGTCGAAAGATATGGCTATCTTTCCGTCGTTTCTTTCTACTCCGTATATCGGAAGTTCTCTTTTCGCCGTGGCGAAAGTATATACCGAATAAGAGCCGCTTATCGCGTTCAAAGCGACGAGCGCGGCGGCGACGGCGGTCGCCGCCGCGGAAAAGAGTACGGTTTTAAGCGTTCTGGTTTTCTTCAATTTTAAAATCTCCTATATTATAACAATTCCGCAATGTACAAAAACAACTTTTTAAGTCTGTTTTTGTCGAATTTCGTCAGTTATTATTATGCGGACGATCGCTCTCGGATAACGCTTTTAAAAAAAATTTTCGAATATTTTGAAAATATACTTTAAAACGATTGACACGGGAAGCCTTCGCGTATATAATTATGCCGTTGAGTTTAATTTTATTAAACTTTTGGTTTACTTTTCCTAAATCCGTTAAACTTCGGGTTTAGTGCCGATCTTCGGTCGGTCGGAGGTAATATGGAACTCGGAAACAAGATAAAAGAATTGAGGCTGCAATGCGATCTCACGCAGGAAGAACTCGCCAACAGGTGCGAACTGACGAAGGGATACATAAGTCAACTCGAAAACGAACTGACGAGCCCGTCGATAGCGACGCTCGTCGATATTCTGTCCGCTCTCGGTACGAATTTAAAGGAATTTTTCGCGGAAGAGGAAGAGGAAAAGATCGTCTTTAAAGAGGACGATTTCATCTCGACGGAAACGAACGCGATGAAACTCTCGTGGCTCGTTCCGAACGCGCAGAAGAATATGATGGAGCCGACGATGGTGGAACTTATGCCGACGAAAACGACCGAGCCCGACGTTCCGCACGAAGGCGAGGAATTCGGATACGTGCTTTCGGGAACGATAACGGTGCACGTCGGGAACAGAAAATTCAGATGCCGCGTAGGCGAGAGTTTTTACTTCACGTCGAACAAGACGCACTTTATAGAAAATCCGACGGACAGGATGGCGAAGTTTATCTGGATATCAACTCCCCCGACGTTCTGATAAAACACCGACGGAAAACCGACCGTTTATATAATAAGGACTTATGAAAGAAATGGAAAACAACGAAGAAAAGATAATCGACCTCGTAGGCGTCGAAAAAGTGTTCGACGATAAAACCGTCGTCGATAAGATAGATCTCTACGTAAGAAAAGGCGAATTCGTGACTCTTCTCGGCCCTTCGGGCTGCGGAAAGACCACGCTCCTTCGCATGATAGCGGGCTTTGAAAGTCCGACGAGCGGCAATATCTACATAGAGGGCGAAGAGATAACCTCGAAACCGCCATATCGGCGCCCCGTGAACACGGTATTTCAGAAATACGCGCTGTTCCCGCACCTCAACGTTTTCAAAAACGTCGCTTACGGGCTTAAACTCAAAAGAATACCGGCGGGCGAAAAGAACGGAAAGCCCGTTTTCCGCAAATACACGAAAGAAGAGATAGAGGCGAAAGTGAACAGGGCGCTCAAACTCGTCGATCTCGAAGATTACGGATACCGGAACGTCAATTCCCTTTCGGGCGGACAGCAACAGAGAATAGCGATAGCCCGCGCGCTCGTGTGCGAACCGAAAGTCCTTCTTTTAGACGAGCCTCTCGGCGCGCTCGACCTCAAAATGCGCAAGGAAATGCAGATAGAGTTAAAGCGCATGCACCGCGAACTCGGCATTACCTTTATATACGTTACGCACGATCAGGAAGAGGCTCTCACGATGTCGGACACCGTGGTCGTGATAAACGACGGAAAGATACAGCAGATAGGAACGCCGAAAAAGGTTTACGACGAGCCGTCCAACGCGTTCGTCGCCAACTTCATAGGCGAGAGCAATATCCTTTCGGGCACAATGATAAAGGATTACCTCGTCAGGTTTCTCGGCAAAAACGTCGCCTGTCTCGACAAAGGCTTTTCAAAGAACGAACAGGTCGATATAGTGATACGCCCCGAAGACATAGCGATTTCCGCGGGCGGCGACGGACAGTTCAAAGGCTCGGTCACTTCGTCCGTGTTCAAGGGCACGTACTACGAAATGAACGTCCTCTCGGGCGACTACGAATTCACCGTTCAGAACACGACGGAATATCCGATAGGCTCGGAAGTTTCCTTAAAAGTCGTGCCCGACAGCATACATATAATGCGCAAAATGCGCACGATAAACTGTTTCGCAGGCGAGATAGACGGAGAAAACTCGGTGTATTTCTGCGGCGGCTCGTTTGAATTTTCGGGCGGCGAAGAATTTTCGAACGGCGATAAA
>CADBSX010000147.1 GCA_902797515.1 uncultured Eubacteriales bacterium
AAGGCGAACGCGCCGAAGCCGCGCACTCTTATGACGCCGAATTCGGGATCGCGCATCATTATCGGATTGAGCGTTCCCCATTTAATATTCGTGAACTGTTTGGTGTTGATGAAATATACCTGTACGGTTATCGAATTTTCAAACGCGTATTTCCAGTGTACGAGTTTTGAAAGAATAGGGAACGTCTGCGTTTTGAGATTATAAAATCCGGGACCGAAAACGTCCGCGATCTGTCCGTTATGTACGAAAAGAGCGACTTGCGATTCGTTGACCGTAAGAGTCGATTTGTCGTTTACTTCCCGTCCGCCGTTTTTGAACGGATAGCGGTAAACGAGCGTATTTTTGGACTCGTCGTTCCAAATGATATTCAGTCTGAAAAGAGCCATCGTTTTTACCTCTTTTTTATTCTTTGCTAATAGTATAACACATATTTAACTTTTTTTCAATGATTTTCGGGCGACTTATCGAATACTTATTAAATTTTAAGCGCGCGCATGGCGTTGAGTATCGCGAGTACCGCGACGCCGACGTCCGCGAACACCGCGTACCACATCATAAACGCCTCGAAAAAGCCGAGCATACTGAAAACGAGCACTGTGAATTTGACCGCGAGCGCGAAAATTATGTTTTCACGTACTATCCGCATAGTCTTTACCGCCGTTTTCTTCGCCTCGATCACAGCCGACGGCTTGTCGCGCATAAGCACTACGTCCGCCGCTTCTATCGCGCTGTCGCTGCCTATTCCGCCCATAGACACGCCGACGTCAGCGAGCATTATAACGGGCGCGTCGTTTATTCCGTCGCCGACGAAAACCACGACGTCTTTCTTGTTTTTGCGCGAAATGATCTCTGTGAGTTTTTCGGTCTTATCGGCGGGAAGAAGTCCGCCCGACCAATTTTCGATGCCGAGTTCGTCCGCGACGCGCTTTGCCGCCGCCTCGTTGTCGCCCGTGAGCATATATACTTTATTGCCGTCTTTTTTGAGTTTTCCGATAAGTTCGTAAGCGTCGGCGCGAATTTTGTCCGCGAGCAGGACCACGCCCTCGAAAACGCCGTTCACCGCCACAAAAACGCTCGTATATCCCTCTTTTTTCTCGGTTACTTCCACGCCGTTCTCGCGCATAAACTCTTCGTTTCCGCAAAGGACGGTCTCGCCCGCCTTTACCGCGACGATACCTCGCCCTGCGACCTCTCTTATTTCGTAGCCGCTCGGTATCTCGCCGCCGTACTCGTTCAGTATGCCTTTCGCTATCGGATGATTGGAATTCTTTTCGCACACCGCGGCGAGAGATAAAAGTCTTTCCCGTTTCTCTTCGGGATAAACGCCCGCGACGCCGAATTTTCCCTCGGTGAGCGTTCCCGTTTTATCGAATACGAACACGTTTGCGTTTTTAAGCCTCTCTATGCTGTTCGCGCCCTTGATCAGTATTCCTTTCGCGCCGGCGCCGCCGAGCCCGCCGAAAAATCCGAGCGGAACGCTTATGACTATCGCGCAGGGACACGACACGACCAAAAACGCGAGCGCGCGCCTTATCCATATATTCCACACCGAAAAATCGGAAAGGAAAATACCGCAAAAAAGCGTCGGAAGAACGGCGAGCGCGAGCGCGGAAAATACCACTATCGGCGTATAATACTTTGAAAACGCGGATATGAAATTTTCCGTTTTCGCCTTTTTTTCGGCGGAATTTTCAACAAGGTCGAGTATTTTCGACACCGTACTGTCGTAAAATTCCCTGTCCGCCCTGACCGTTATCGCGCCGTCTTCGACTATCGTGCCGCTTATGACCGCCTTTCCTTCTTCGGCGAAATAAGGCGCGCTTTCGCCCGTCATGGCGGATACGTCTATATTGCTTTTCCCGCCGACGACCGTTCCGTCAAGCGGTATCTTCTCGCCCGCGCGGACGACGAACATATCGCCGACCGACAATTCGGCTGGATCGACGGTCTCTTCCTTGCCGTCTTTTATCACTCTCGCGTAGTCGGGACGTATATCCATAAGCGCGGCTATCGACTTCCTCGATTTACCGACCGCGTAACTCTGAAAGGTCTCGCCTATCTGATAAAATATCATTACGGCGACCGCCTCGGGATATTCGCCCTCGGTAAAAAGCCCGAGAGCGAACGCGCCGAGCGAGGCTATGCACATCAAAAAATTTTCGTCGAATACTCTGCCTTTCGATATGTTTTTGGCCGCCCTGTATAAATCGTCGTATCCCGCGCCGAGATATATCGCGCCGAAAACAGCCGCCCAGACGTATTCGGGAAGTTCGTCGTCGAATATAAGACGCAGCGTAAGCGCGGGGATAAAGAACGCCAGACAAACGAGCGTTCTTATAAGTCTTTTCTTATTTCTGTTCATATCCGCCGCCCGTTAAATTCCGACGAATTCCCAATCCGGCTCCATACTTTTCGCCGTCTTTTTTATCCTGTCGAAAAGGTCCGTCGCCGCATCGTCGTAATCGAGTATCATTTTGCCCGCCATGAAGTTCACACTGACAGATTTCACTCCGTACATTTTCGCGACGGCGTTTTCAAGATTTTTTGCGCATACCGCGCAGTCGATATTGTTGACTTTGATAACTTTTTTCATATGATCGGAATACTCCTTTTTTTCACTTTGTCTTTTTATTCGAGGACGTGTTCTATCGCCATCTCGAAAATCTTTTTCACGTGGTCGTCCGCGAGCGAATAGAAAACCTCTTTTCCGCTCTTTCTCGCCTTTACGAGTTTGCTTTGACGAAGAATACGGAGTTGATGAGATATTGCGGATTTAGTCATATTCAGAAGCGCGCCTATATCGCACACGCACATTTCGCTCTCGAAAAGAGCCATCAGAATATTCGTTCTCGTACTGTCCCCGAATACTTTGAAAAGTTCCGCGACGTCGTACAAAACGTCGGTGCTCGGCATCTTCCCTTTTACCTCGGAAAGTATCCCGTCGTGAGTTTTCTCGGTCTCGCAGAGTTCTATCTCTTCTTCGATTTTCCGTACCATATTACCACCTTGACAAACGGTTGAATAATTGTTCAACCGTATTTATTATATGCCCGACGAAAAATAAAGTCAACCTTTTTCGATAAGTTTTTTAAAAAAAATATACGCCGACGCGTCAACGCGTCGGCGTATATATAATTTAGGTTTATTCCTCTTTCGGTTCTTCCGTTGCGGTTTCCTCGGACAGACTTTCTTCCGTCGTCTCTTCCGCCGGACTTTCTTCGGTTGCGGTTTCTTCCTCTTTCGGCTCTTCCGTCGCCGTTCCTTCCGTTGCGGTTTCCTCGGACGGGCTTTCTTCGGTTGCGGTTTCCTCGGTCGCCGTTTCTTCGGTTTCTTCCTCGGTGTTCTCGGTTTCGGTCTCTTCCGCCGTCTCTTCCGTTACCTCTTCGGTCGCGGTCTCGGTTTCGCTTTCCTCGGTTTTTTCGCCGTCGCCGTTGTCGCCGTTATTGCCGTTCTTAGGTTTCCAGAGAGCGATCACGACTATGCCCGCAAGGCACAGCACCGCTATTCCCAAAAAGATGAGCGAACGCCAATTGCTTTGGAAAAACTGCTGAACGCGAAGATCCACGAGAGGAAGTTCCTCGGATACCTCGTCAACGATTACCGCGTTGGAATCCTGAGTCTTTATCTCTTCGCCGTCCTCGCCGCCGATAACGGTGATTCTGACCTTGTACTGACCGACTTTGAGCGGAGTGAAGTTCATAGACGAAGTCGTGAAAGACGACGCGTCGAAATCCGCGTCAACGCCGTTTTCCGCCTCTTTATAATTGCCGTCCGTCCACTCGCCGTCCGCGCTGTATAAAAGCTTATACGTCGCGGAAGAATAATTTTCCACCGAGAAGGAAAGCGCGGTGTAACTCTGTCCGATTATTCCCTTTTTGCCGGACACGCCGCCGCCCGTCGCGGTTATCTTCAATTCGTTGTTTTTAGTGTAGTTGAAGAAATACACGGGCGCAAGTAAGGCGGGATCTCTCGTTCCGTCCTTATCTTCTTTAAAGAGCCCGTAACCGTCGCCCGATACGCCTACGACGAATTTTTCACCGTCGGCAAGTTCCGGAAGAACGGAATTTCCGTTATTGTCTTCCGCGACCACGTAAAAGCGGTATTCGCCGGACGCGGACAGGCTTATGGTATGCACGGAGCCCTTTTCTCTCGAAGTACTCGTGAAATCAGCCCCGGGGGCGGAATAATACACCGTGTAGAATATATCCGATTCGGAATAATATTTGCTCTTTATCGTATCTTTTACTTCGCTCGGAACCGTGAAAGTCGTTTCTGCTATATTGCCTTCTTGCGCTACGGCAGCCGTCGCCGCGTCCGCTTTCGTAAAGTCGAAAGATAACGAATCCGCAAGAGCGCCCGCCTTAATCGCGTTGACTTTCAGAGCGTCCGCGCCCTCGAAAGTTTTCGCGCCGTCGCCGGAGCCGACTTTGAATTCTACGACGTATTTTCCCTCGTTCGGATAATTTATCGCCTTATCGCCCGTTTTCCAAGTGTTTTTTTCGGAAACGGGAGTGCAAGGATCTTCGTCGGTATCGTCCGCGTCGAGTTTGGTCCAAGAATCGTCGGACAAATATACTTTGACGTCCGAATAGGACGACGCCGCGACTTTTTCGCCCGTCGCCTTGTCTTTCGCGTAATCGAGCGGATTGTCATAGCCGACGAGTTCGGTCACCTCTCCGTCGAAAAGTTCGTATCCCGTATCGTCCGCGCTTGCCGTAAAAGGCATTGCCGCCGCCGTAACGGATAAGCCCAAGACGAGAGCCGCGAAACCGAAATATTTTCTGTTTCTCATAGATTTTCTCCTGCAAAACGTTATCGTTGTGGTTTTTGAACACATATCCGCAATAATACGGATATACACTCTATTATTTTATACTTTTAATCTCTTTTTGTCAATGTAAATAAAATAAAAAATAATATTTTTATGGCTTTTTACAGATTTTTCGCAAACGAAAGCGTTATTTTCTCCCCGTCGAGCCGAATCCGCCCGCGCCGCGCGACGTTTCCGAAAGGTCGTCCGCCTCCGAAAATTCGGCTTTTAAATACGGCGCGACGACGAGTTGCGCTATCCTCTCGCCCTTTAAAACGGTCTGCGTTTCGTCCGACTGATTGTAAAGCGCGACTTTTATCTCGCCCCTGTAATCGCTGTCTATAACGCCCACTTTGTTGGCGGGAGCAAGTCCCCTTTTGGTCGCGAGCCCGCTCCGCGCGTAAACGAGTCCGACGTATCCTTCGGGGATCTCCGCCGATATGCCCGTGCCGATAAGAACGGTCTTTCCGCGCGGAACGGACACGTCGCCGTTTTCCGCGGAATAGAGATCCGCTCCCGCCGCGCCTTCGCTGCCGTAAGTCGGAATTACCGCCGTATCGCTCAGTTTTTTGATCTTCACTATCATTTTATTGCTCCTTTTCAGGTCTATGATATTTCTTCGTCTGAAAACTCTTCGTTTTTTACGTCGAGATAGAGGCTCGCGAACTCTTTCGCGACTATCTCGACCGACGCGTGCGCCGCTACTTTTATCGTCTTTTCGGTCACCGCCGCCGTCACCGTCTTTTTGAACCAGAAAAACGGATTGAAAAAGTTCAATATCCTTATAAGCGCGTTCGTCGTCTTTACCGCCGCCCCTACCGCTTTATTCTTCGCTATGCCGAAAGCCAACGAGTAAGAGGAATAGACGGAAGAGAGTTCGACGTTTTTAAGCGCTTTTACGCCCGTTTCGTCGAGAATTATCCTCAATTTTTTGAAAACGTCGCGGAAAAAATCGAATATCTGCCTCTCACTCAATTCCAGAAGGGGCGCTTTGCTCGTGGGATTTACCGCCGCCGCGACTTCTTTTATGATGCCGAAATAATCGACGGGGAACTTGTCCGCTTTCCCGACTTTGAATATCCTTCTGAAAAGATTTTTGCCCGTCGC
>CADBSX010000148.1 GCA_902797515.1 uncultured Eubacteriales bacterium
GAAGAGCCCTCGGCAAGATACTTTTGCTGTCGCAAAAGATATTCGCTCAAAAACGCAAGCGTTTTTGTAACGAATCGAGGAGTTTCCGCCAAAGCAAAAAACAGGCAAATTGCCTGTTTTTTGCTTTGGCGGAAGCGACGAGATTCGAACTCGTGAGCCCGTGAAGGCTACTTGATTTCCAATCAAGCCCGTTATGACCACTTCGATACGCTTCCATATATTAACTTTTTCATTTGAGAGACTTTGCCGCTTGCCGAGAAAGTCCTCAAAGAACGCTTTTATATTCTATATTATTTCAAAAGTTTTGTCAATAATTTTCAATCGATTTTCCTTTTTTATCGTAAAAATTAACAAAAAAGTCAATCGCGCCTTTTTTTCGTTGACTTTATCTCTTTTTTCCTTTATAATTTGTGTAGTTTATTATTCTTGTATAGTTTATTTATTATAGATTATGCATATTTATCGGTTTTAATTATGATTTTCGGCAAGAGGATAAATAAATATTATTTGAGATACGCACACCTGTTTTTGCTCGGGCTTATTTCGCTTGTCCTCGTCGATTACGCGAATTTGCAGATACCGAAAATTTACAGAATACTTTTGACGGGAATAAACAGCGGTTACGCGGACGACGCCCGAAAAGTCGTTTTTACGACCGAAGTGCTTTTAAACGATATTTGCCTGCCCGTACTCGTTATACTCGCGGTAATGGCCGTGGGCAGATTTTTATGGCGCGTATGCTTTTTCGGCGCGAGCGTAGGCACGGAGGCGAAACTCCGTCAGGAAATGTTCGAGCACGTCGGGAAACTTTCGCAGGAATATTTTTCAACGCACAAAGTCGGCTCTTTAATGGCTCTTTTCACTAATGATTTAAGCGCGATAGAGGAAAGTTTCGGCTGGGGCGTAATGATGTTTTTCGACGCGTCGATAATAGGCGTTCTCGCCGTTTACGATATGATAAGATTGCAGCCTGTGCTCGCGCTTTTGAGCGTTGTTCCGATGATTTTTCTTATCGCGATAGGGATAATACTCAACCGATATATGAATAAGAAATGGGACGAAAAGGAAGAGGCTTTTTCAAAAATATCCGACTTTTCGCAGGAAGTTTTTTCGGGACTCGCGGTCGTAAAGGCGTTCGTCAAAGAGGCGAAAGAACTCTGGCAATTCAAAAAACTCAATAAAAACAACGAGAACGCGAACGTTGAATTCGTGCGGCTTTCCGTGCTTCTTCGCAGTTCCGTGATGCTTTTCGTGGAATCGGTCGTCGCGGTGATCCTCGGATTCGGGGGCTATCTCGTATGGCAAGGCTCGACTTCCGCCGAGGCTCTGCTCGAATTCATAGGTTATTTTATGGCTATCGTATGGCCGGTGATGGCGGTTTCGGAACTTATCGACCTTCACTCGCGCGGCAAGACGTCGTTAAAGAGGATAACCGAACTTCTCGACGCGGATATAACGGTAAAAGACAGGGAAGGCGCGGTTGACGCCGGCAGACTTTCGGGCAAGATAGAATTCAAAGACCTTACTTTCACTTATCCCGCGAAAGGATACGCTAATTTAAAGGGCGTTTCGTTTACGGTGGAGGCGGGCGAGAACGTCGGAGTCGTCGGGCAGATAGGATCGGGAAAGACGACGCTCGTCGATCTTATAGTAAGATTGTACAACGTCGAAGACGGAACGCTGTTTCTCGACGATAAAGACGTAAATTCGCTCACCATAGGATCGGTGAGAAGAAATATCGCCTACGTACCTCAGGACAATTTCCTTTTTTCCGACACGATAGAAAACAACGTCGCCTACGCGACCGACGAGTTCGACGAAGATAAAGTCAAGGAGTCGGCGGCTCTCGCCTGCGTTTCGGGCGATATAGAAAATTTCACGGACGGATATAAGACGGTGCTCGGCGAGAGGGGCGTCACCGTTTCGGGCGGTCAGAAACAGAGGATATCCATAGCCCGCGCTCTGATGAAAGACGCGCCGATACTGATTTTGGACGATTCCGTTTCGGCGGTCGATACCGAGACCGAAAAGACCATACTCGAAAACCTGAAAAAGACGCGCAAGGGAAAAACCACTCTTCTTATCGCGCACAGGATATCCACCGTCGAGAATATGGATAAAATATTATTTTTAAGCGGCGGCAAAGTCGTCGGTTTCGGGAAACACGCCGAACTTTTAAAGACTTGCCCCGAATACGCTCGCGCCGTCGATCTTCAAAGGCTCGAAGACGAGAAAAAAGAGGAGGAAAGTTTAGTATGAAAGATTATTTCCCCCTTTTTGCGGTCGGCGCGATAGTAGGGATAGCGACGCTTGTCTGTTTCGTCGCGTTCGCGTTCGTGAAGAGCAAGAAAGAGGCGTTCGGTTTCGAGCGCAATATGAAAGACGGCGAACTTATAAAAAGGCTTATGGTTTACGCCAAGCCTTACGCGGGCAGTTTCGTCGCGATTTTCCTTTTGATGCTCGCCGCGATAGCCTACGACGTGATATCCCCGACGCTTGTCGGAAGAATAGAAGAGATGATAAGGGGCGATTTCGCCCTTAAAAGTCTTTTCGCATACATCGGCGTGTTCGTAAGTATGCTCGTCGTTTCGGCGGCGTGTTCGTATTTTCAGTCGATAATTTTGCAGCGGACGGGGCAGAAGATAATTTCCTCGATAAGAGAGGACCTCTTTTCGCATATCGAGAGCCTTTCGCACGGACAGTTGAACGAGATCCCCGTCGGCAAACTCGTGACGAGAGTGTCGAACGACTGCGAGGCGATATCGAGGATGTTCACGCAGGTCATTTTCAGCCTCGTCAAAAACTCGTTTATGATAATCGGCGTGCTCGCCGCGATGCTCATTCTCGATTACGGTCTTACGCTCATAGTGCTTTGTTTCGTGCCGTTCATAATACTTTTCACCGTTATGTTCAGGAAGTTTTCCCGAATGGCGTACAGAAAGGAAAAAGAGCGGATGACCGACGTAAACACGTTTTTGTCGGAAAATCTTTCGGGAATAAAGATAACGCAGATATTCGGGCGGACGGCTCGGAAGAACGCGGAATTTTCCGAAAGGAACAAAAAACTCGAAAGGGCGATAATGGGCGAGATATACGTTTTCGCGATATTCCGTCCCGTGGTATATACGCTTTATTTTTGTTCCGTGCTCGTCCTTTTCTTCCTCGGCGGAAAAGGCTATCTCGACGGCGTCGGGATAATGGGCAAAGCGGTCACGAGCGGCGTTATAGTTTCGTTTTATATGTACATATCGAAGTTTTTCGATCCTATACAGACGCTCGCGGAGCAGTTCAACACTCTTCAATCGGCGTTCGCGTCGGCGGAAAAGATATTCACGATAATGGATATAGAGCCGTCTGTGAAAGACGGCGAGGGCGCGACCGATATAGACGAGATAAAGGGCGATATAGAGTTCCGCGACGTGTGGTTTGCTTACGTCGGGGAAGAGTGGGTGTTAAAGGGCGTATCGTTTAAGGTCAACGCTAACGAAACGGTGGCGTTCGTCGGCGCGACGGGATCGGGAAAAACGACCATACTCGCGCTGCTTTGCCGAAATTACGAGGCGCAGAGGGGCGAGATACTGATAGACGGTCGGGATATAAGGAGCATAAAGATTTCCTCGCTACGGAGAAAATTCGGGCAGATGATGCAGGACGTGTTCCTGTTTGCGGGGACGGTCAGGAGCAATCTCACTCTTTTGGAAGATTTTTCGGACGAAGAGATAAACGCCGCCGTGAAATACGTCAACGCGGATAAATTCATAGCGGGGCTGAAAAACGGGCTGGACGAGGAAGTCAGAGAGAGGAGCAACAACTTCTCGGCGGGCGAAAGGCAACTCCTGTCTTTTGCGCGGATGATACTTCACAAGCCGTCGGTAATGATACTCGACGAGGCGACGGCGAATATCGACGCGGAAACCGAAGTCCTTATTCAGAATTCGCTTGAAAAACTTATGAAAAAAGGCACTATGCTCGTAGTCGCGCACAGGCTCTCGACTATACGGAACGCGGACAGGATAATCGTTTTGTCGGCCGGGCGGATAATAGAAGAGGGCAACCACGCGCAACTTCTGAAAAACAGGGGCAGATATTACGAATTATATAAATTATCGGTGGAAAATTCCGAAACCGCCGAGAGGAGATAAAGATATGCAAAGCAACAGGGAATACGAAAGTTATGAAAGAATAGGCGTCGAGCCGCAGAGGAGTTATTATATCCCCTTTTCCGAAGCCGACGAAATAAAGACCGTTTTCGGCATAACCGACAGAAGGTCGAGTTCGAGATTTATCTCTCTCGACGGCAAGTGGAAGATAAAGGCTTACGGAAGGCTCGAAGAAGTCGATCTGTCCGAAGAGCCGACGGACGATATCTCCGTTCCGTCTTGCGTGCAGATGCACGGCTACGACCGACTTCAATATATCAACGTAAACTATCCGATACCTTTCATCTTTCCGAAAGTGCCGCGCGAAAATCCGTGCTGGCATTATAAAAAGATATTTTCTCTCGACAAAAAAGAGGGCGAGAGGTATTACCTGAACTTCGAGGGCGTTGACAGCGCGTTCTATCTTTTCGTGAACGGCAAATACAAGGGCTATTCGCAAGTTTCGCACGCGACGAGCGAATTCGATATAACCGACCTTCTTATAAGCGGCGAAAACGCGATAGACGTCGTCGTTTTAAAGTGGTGCGTATCGACCTATCTCGAAGATCAGGACAAATTGAGGTTTTCGGGGATATTCAGGAGCGTTAATATTTTAAGACGACCCGAAAAACATATAACGGACTATAAAATCGAGACCTTTTTCGACGGCGGCAACGGCATTTTGAGATTTATAAACGGGAGCGGTATAGGCGTAAACCTCGAAATAAAGGGGATCGCCGCTTACGCCGAGGGCGGAAAGACGGTGGAAATAAACGTCGGAAAGGTCGGCAAGTGGACGGCGGATAAGCCGAGACTTTACGATCTTACTATTTCGGCGGCGGGAGAGAAGATACCTGAAAAAGTCGGTTGCAGAACGGTCGCGATAGACAAAGGGATATTCAAAATAAACGGCAAGGCGGTAAAACTCAAAGGCGTGAACAGGCACGACTTCAATCCGAAAACGGGCGCGACGGTAAGCCTTAAAAACCTTTACGACGACCTGAAACTTATGAAGTATCTCAACGTGAACGCCGTGAGGACTTCGCACTATCCGAATATGCCGGAATTTTACCTTCTTTGCGATAAGCACGGCTTATTCGTTATGGACGAGGCGGATCTCGAAACGCACGGCGCGGGTTCTATCGACGGCGGACACGATTTTTTGACGAGGTGGCGCGAATTCGCCGAGGACGAGAGAAACGAGAGCGGCATCTATTCACGGCACGTCGCGCTCGTCGAAAGGGATAAAAACCGCCCGTCGGTAGTTATGTGGTCGCTCGGCAACGAGAGCAGTTTCGGCAAGGCGTTTTTAAAGGGCGCGAAGTATAGAAAGGAAAGGGATAGCCGCCCCGTGCATTACGAAAGCGTGATATACGGCGACGAAAAGTACCTTCACAGCGACCTTCTCGACGTTATAAGCAGGATGTATCCGTCTATAGACGATATTAAAAAAATACTCGCCGACGAGACCGAGAACAGACCTTTCGTACTCTGCGAATACACGCACGCAATGGGCAACAGTTCGGGCGACGTCGCGGACTACTGGAAAATAATTTATAACGAGCCGAGGATGATCGGCGCGTTCGTCTGGGAGTGGGCGGATCACGCGATAAAGGGCAAAAAGGGCTATCTTTACGGCGGCGACTTCGGCGAGACCGAACACGACGGGAATTTCTGCTGCGACGGACTTCTGACCACTGACAGAAAACTCAAATCGACCGCGCTCGAAATAAGGGCGGTTTACGGCGGAAAACTTTCTTCCGAGAAAGTTCCCGTATCTATTCCCGAGATAAAGCCTACCGAAAAGGAAGTCGGATTTTCGGTAAACGAGGACACGGGCGAACTTTCGGCTCTTTCCGTCGGCGGCGAAAATATGCTTTATTCGCCCGCGAAGATAAATATAACGAGGTATATAGACAACGAACGCCAAAATCAAGCGGAATACAACGACGTTTTCCGTTTGAAATACGGAAAGCCTTACGCGGAGAAGAACTCCGAC
>CADBSX010000149.1 GCA_902797515.1 uncultured Eubacteriales bacterium
ACGGATATAATATCGGGGCTCATGGTGAGATTTCCCGTTTCGTCGCGGATCTGTTTCAGTTTCAGTTCGTCGTCGAAGAGAAATCTTCGTATCTTATCGGTAAGGCCGACCGTCTCTTCGAGATATTTCACGAGGGGGAGTATGGCGTTTACGCCTTTTTCGGGCGTCGAGCCGTGCGCGGATAAGCCGTAGGAACAGATTTTTCCGTTCTCTTCCTTAACGCCGTATTTTTCGGCTGTTATTTTGTCGAAAGGAGCGTCGGCGACCGCTTTTTCCGCGACCATATTTATTCTTTCGCCGCCTTTTATATCCGCTAAAAGCGGCGGCTTATCGAAAGAGAATTCCGCGTGAAGTATGCCCTTTTCGGCGTAGATGACGGGAAAATCGGCGTCGGGCGAAAAGCCGAAGTCGGGAAAATTTCCGACTTCTTTATAATGTTTTATGCACTTCGAGCCGCTTTCTTCGTTGCAGCCGAAAATAAGTTTTATTTTCTTTTTCGGTATATATCCTTCGTCTTTCAGCGCTTTCAAAGCGTAAAGACAGGTTATCGCGGGACCTTTGTCGTCCGTCGCGCCGCGGCCGTAGATCTTCCCGTCCGTTTCCGTTCCCGAAAACGGCGGATATTTCCACGCCTTTTCGTCGCCCGCGGGAACGACGTCGAGATGGACGAGTACGGCGAGGAATTCTTCCCCGTCGCCGTAAACGGCCTCGCCTATGTAATTATCGTAGTTTTTCGTCTCGAAACCGAGTTCTTCCGCGCGGGAAAGAGCGAAAGAGAGAGCGTCGTGAACGCCCTTTCCGAAAGGCATATCCTTTTCGGGCGCGCCCTCGACGGACGGAAAAGAAATCAGTTTTTTGAGATCGGTTTTGATAGAGTTTAAATAGTCGGACATAAATTTTGACCTCTTTTTTAAAAATGGCTTGATTTTATTTTACCACAAAAAGAAAAAAGTGTATAATGTTTAAAGAAGTTTTAAAGAAATTTTCCGAAAAAACCGAAAAAAGGAAGGATTTAATATATGAAGAAAGTAAGAACGAGATTTGCTCCCTCTCCTACGGGCTTTATGCACCTCGGCGGGCTTCGCACCGCGCTTTACGCTTATCTTTACGCTAAACATAACGGCGGAGATTTTATTTTGAGGATAGAGGACACCGATCAGCAGAGATACGTCGAAGGCGCGGTCGAACTTATCTATTCGTCGCTAAAAGAGAGCGGACTTTATTACGACGAAGGTCCGGACGTCGGCGGGGACTGCGGTCCGTACGTTCAGAGTCAGAGAAAAGAGATATACGCGAAATACGCGAAAAAACTTATCGAACTCGGCGGCGCGTATTACTGTTTTTGCTCGAAAGAGAGGCTTGAAAGTCTGACCGACGAAAACGGGAACAGAAAATACGACAAGCATTGCCTTTCCCTTCCGAAAGAGGAAGTCGAAAGGCGGTTAGCCGCGGGCGAGCCGTACGTTATAAGGCAGAATATTCCGACCGAGGGAACGAGTACTTACGAAGATATGATCTACGGCACGATAACCGTCGATAATTCCGAACTCGAAGACAATATTTTAATAAAGAGCGACGGCATGCCGACGTATAACTTCGCGAACGTCATAGACGATCATCTTATGGGCATAACGCACGTTATACGCGGAACGGAATACCTCTCTTCCACGCCGAAATACAACCTTATGTACGACGCTTTCGGTTGGGAACGCCCCGTTTATATCCACCTTCCTACCATAATGAAAGACGCGACGAGAAAACTCTCGAAACGTTACGGCGACGCGAATTTCGACGATTTCGTAAAGAAAGGCTATCTGAAAGAGGCGATAATAAACTACGTCGCCCTGCTCGGCTGGGCGCCGAAGAACAACGTGGAAAAGATGACCGTTCCCGAAATGGTGGAACTGTTTTCTTTGGACGGGATATCGAAATCCCCGTCAATATTCGACGAAGTGAAATTGCGCTGGCTCAACGGCGAGTATATAAGAGAACTTTCGGACGGGGAATTTTACGCGCTCGCAAAGCCTTATCTTGAAAGTTCGGACATAAATGGACTTTTCGACCTTGAAAAAGCGGCGAAACTCCTCCACGGCAGAACGGAAGTTTTAGGCGAGATACCTGAAAAGATAAATTGGCTCGCGAAACTTACGGCGTACGATCCCGCGCTGTTTTTCAACAAGAAGAACAAGACGGACGAAAATTTCGCGAGAGAGATTTTGCCGAAGATAAAGAAATATATAGAGGAAGTTCCCGCTTTCGACAACGATACTTTATATCAGTATATCGGCGGCAAATGCGCGGAAGAGGGAATAAAGGCGGGCGCGGCTTTCTGGATCATGCGGATAGCGATCACGGGGCAGGCGGTAACGCCGGGGGGCGCGACCGAAATGGCGTCGCTTTTAGGACGGGAAGAAACGCTTAAAAGGCTCGATTTCTCGATACGAATGCTCGGATAAAAGAAAAAAGACAAAACCGCGGCGGGGGCGAACCTTTCGGATCGCCCCCGCCGCGGGCTTTTATTATAAATCGGGCTATAAGTCGATTAGCGGCTTTAAATATCGTTTTCGGTAACGACTTTGAAACCGTGTTTTTTCAGGAGTTCGCTCGTCGCGCCGTCGCCGCTTTTGATGTTTCCCGAAAAAGAGCCGTCGTAGATAATTCCGTTCCCGCAGGACGGGCTTTTCGCTTTCATTATACAAAGATCTACGGAATTTTCCTTCGCGAGTTTAAGGGCGTATTCCGCGCCCGCGGAATATTCCTTCGTTACGTCTTGTCCTATCGAATTGATTATTTTATCCCCTTGCCTTTCCGCGGGAAAACGGGGCGTCGGAAGTCCTCCCGCCTGTTCCGGACAAACGCCTATCACCGTATGC
>CADBSX010000150.1 GCA_902797515.1 uncultured Eubacteriales bacterium
ATTTTTTTCAGGGGAATTTAAGAAAAAAAATATTAAACATATCCGTTTTTTTATTAAAAACACTTTTTAAATTTCTATGTCTTGTCGCCGATCGGGGGAATATTATAAAAAACAACAAATTTCTTGCTTTTCGTATAAGGAAATGATATAATATTAAAAATAATTGTTATTAAAATATTAAGGGGTAGTTTATGAACACAAAATTGAGGATCACTATTATATCGGCAATTCTTTCCGCGACTTTGTTTTTACAAAGCGTTCCGATGAACACGTTGAGCGTTCTTGCGGATATGATATCGGAAGCGTTTACCGAAGACGAAAAGATCGAAAGAGAATTTTACGACGGGAACATGGTGGATAAATATAACGTTGGGAATGGTTATATTATTCAGGAAAACACCGAAAACAGGACGGCGACGTCAAGAGAATATCTTATGAGCGACGACACGATAATGGTACGGCAATCGACGGAGCCTATCCATTATTATGAAGACGGAGTTTATAAAGAAATAGACAACACGTTAGTCGAAACGGAAAAAGAAGGCGAAAGCATATACGAAAACAAAGCGAATTCGTTTAAGGTTTCGTTTAAAAAGGCGGCGACGGCGGACGAAACCATTGCGGGAATAGAAGAAGACGGGAACGTTTTAGGTTTAGGGTACGCCGTAAAAAACGGCGGCTCGAAAGGGAAAGTCGAGAACTTTAAACAGAAAAACACCGAAGATGAAGAATTTACCGAAAACGCAAAAGGGCGCATAACGTATGCGGCGATAGAAAACGATACGGATATAACGTATAAAGTCGAAAACGCTAAACTTTCGGGAAATATCGTAGTAAATAAACAACAGGATAAATACATATATTCTTTTGAGTTAAAATCGGCGGAGTTGCATTATGCGCAAGACGGCGACGGAAGTATAGAGATTTTAAATGCAAACGGTGAAAAAGTATTCGTAATGCCTGCGCCTATTGTTTCGGACGCGGACGGAAATTACGGAAACTTTGTCAAATACGAACTCTGCGAAACGGAAGACGGCGCGAAACTTACTGTTATCGCGGACGAGGAACGGCTCAATGAAAAAGCGAAGTTTCCCGTAACGATAACCGCCGAAATAAAAAGCGCGAAAAATAATAATTTCGGTTATATAAATCTTTATGAAAACGGTGAAAAGACGATAAATGCGGATAAAATATACGCAGGGAAAAGGAACGGAGACGGAAAAAGCGACGTAATAATGAATTTTGCTCTTCCCGCCGTGCCGTCATACTATGAACTGATAGGGACGAGCGTAGATTTTCGTTATAATACGAAAGGAACGGGCGGGCTTGTAGGTAAAGATTTCGATTATGATATATACGTAGCGAAAAGCACACCGGATTTGTCTTCGGTATCTTTTGCGGAAAGGCCCGAAAGAGCGCAAACGCTCACGGGCATAACGAGAAAAGCGGAATTTATCGAAAAAGAACTCGTATATAAAAGCGAGATAATAAATCCGTATATTATAACGGATAACTTATTAACGCTTGCGATAGAAACGACGGCGGGCACGTCGGACGGCGGTTATATGGCGATGGCGACGGGACAAAGCGGAGTTATGGAAACGGTTTCGTGGTTTCAACGCGTTATAGGTCTCGAAGACGATTACAGCGTAGAAAGTTTCTCGATAGAAGGCGCGTCGTCGTACGTGAACAACGGGAGCGGGCGGTTGACAACCGTTATCGATCTTGCGTCGGTAGATACGCTTTCGGGCATGCCGTTTGACGCAAGTCTTGTATATAACGACTATTACGACGAACTTTTGACCGATATTTACGATGCTACGGGAATAACCATACCTGCGGCGGCGGGATATTGTTATAAACTTAATTTCCAGCAATTTATGATATCTCACGGCAGCGTGTACGAACTGATAGACGCCGACGGCTCTATTTCGACGTTTAATATAACTTCGTCAAGCGGAATATTTTATTCAAGAGAGAAGAAACTCTATTATAATGCCGTGACGAGAAAGATATACGATTTAACGGGAAATCAGATGTATTTTAATTATAGCGGCTGTCTTATAAAGATTGTATCGGAAAACGATCCGTCAGAATATATAGAAGTAAAGTACACGAATACGTACGGGGAAATAGATAAGGTAGAATATTACGCCGATTGGACGAAGAGATATACGATAGACTTTACTTATACGAACGGAAGACTTACTTCGGTCACGACGGACGCGGACGCATATACGCCTTACGAAACGAAACTTTATTATGATACGAACGGTAATCTGGACAGCATAAAAAATCACACGAACAACGCAAACGGCATGCAAGTCCTGTCGTTCGGATACGTTGCGCGTTATTTGGATTCCGATCCGCAAGGTATGCTCAATTGGATAATCAACAACAGTAAAGAATCGGATATTTTTGACAGAAATTACGATAAAACGATCGATGAAGTCCGGATTGTAAATCTGACGGATATGTCAGGCTCTTACCGTTGTCTCTCAAAAGTTTCGTATCTGTACGCCGGTTGTTATACCAAAATATACCGTTATGAAAATAACGTATTGGCGCAAATGCGCTACGTATCTTTCAATAACGCGAAAGAAGTTATTTCCGAATGGCAACAAAACTCCGAC
>CADBSX010000151.1 GCA_902797515.1 uncultured Eubacteriales bacterium
ATCTTTTCCGCGCACTCTTCGGATATGATATAAGTGCACGGCAGCAATAACGCCCTGTATTTTGCAAGCGAGCCTTTGAGTATCTCTTTTTCGTTTATGAAATCGGAATTTATATGCAGATCGGTGAGCATATAATTCGCGCCTCTTACCGCGCCTAAATACGACTCGCCCATCCTGTCGCCGTTCATTATATGGTTTATTTTCTGCGAAGTAAAGACCGCGACGTCCGATCTTCTCTCGCAGCCGTTATAGACGTCCGACAGATCTTTCATAACTTTCGCGAATTCGCCGAGAAGTTTCGTGCGTCCGAGCGGTTTCCCGTCCGCGCGGCACATGCCGAAATCGTTCCCTTCCACGTCGCTCAGTCTCGGCCGCCAGCACCAGAACATAACGCCTTTCGCGCCGTATCCCGCGCGCATCATAAGCGTTGTTTTGAGTTCTTCCAACGACGGAGTAAAGCCCGACGGCGAATACGAGTTCGGATCGTCGAATTTGATCGAACCGCCGCCCGCCTCGACCACGAAAACGCTCTTGCCGTTGGCTTTCGCGATACTGTCGGCGATATTCATGCACATCGCCGTGTTCCTCGCGGGCTTTCCGAAAAGACTTACGCCCACTATATCCGTTCCCTCCGCGAGTTTCCACGGATCGACGCCGTTGTTTATCCCAGGATACATTTCGGTTATCGTCGGCTGCAACGCGCCGTTCTCTTTGAAAATACGGTCCGCCTGACGGATATGATCCGCAAGATTGAATTCCATATATTCCGACCAGTCTTCCCACGAGTTGAAGCCGCCCATTTGCCGAGTCATGCCCGTAGGCGGATTGACCTGACAGAAATCTATATAATCCGACGGACCTTCGTGCCCCCACGCCTCGTTGAGTTTTTGAATGTCGCCGTATTTTTCTTTGAGCCACTCGCGGAATTTAGCCTTCGTGTATTGACAATAGCATATCTTATAACCGTTTGGGCGCGTGCTCATTATCATCGGCTCGCCCCAAAGAACGAACGCCCCGACGCGCTTGTCGCCCGCAAAATGCCGCGCGACTTCTTTGAGGTATCTGCGGGCGTAAGCGTTATAGACGGGATCATCCATACAGGGGATAACGTATTCTTCCTGCGAAAGAGTCTGTCCCTGCGCGTCAACCATGCCTTTCCCCACTCCTCGGTACTCTTCCATCAGCCACCGCGGCGAATAAAAACCCACTCCGTTCTGCGTCGCGACGTTGATTATCGCGACGAGACCGCTACGGTTCGCGCACTCGACGAAACGGTCTATTTTTGCAAAATCGAAACGCCCTTTTTCGTATTCGACGTCGTGCCACTCGACGAATCCGTGCAGACAGTTATAGCCGAGGTCCGCCATCGTTTTCATATCTTTATCCCACTCTTCCATCGGCGCGTGCATCGTGCGGCAGAAAGGCGCGTACATAGAACCCGTTAAAAATCTTTTATCTATAACGACCGACATCTTCAATTCCCCTTTACTGTTTTTCCTTTTTTATCGTCTCTTTGATATTCCAGCCGTTTTGTTCCAGAAGCGACCTCGCCCGAATTTCGTCGATTTCGAGAATATCAGCGACCATTGCCGCCGCGCGGGCGCGCAATTTGACGTTGTTAGGGATCATGTTCACCATATAATTGCGATAGGTGCATCCCGTCTTTATAAAGAGAGCCGTCGAAAACATATTCAGTATAAGTTTCTGACTCGTCCCCGCCTTCATGCGCGTAGAGCCTTTTATCGCCTCCGCGCCCGTGAGCGTTTCGACGGCTATATCCGCAATCTTCGCCATTTCGGTATTTTCGTTATTGACCACGGCGCATACGACGCAGCCCTTTTCTTTGGCTTTTTCCATAAAAGCCAGCACGAAAGGCGCGCGCCCCGCCGCGGATATCCCTATTACGAGATCGTTTTTCTTTACGCCCGCGCTCTCAAACGCTTCCGCTCCCTTTTCGCGGCTGTCCTCGCAACCTTCCGCGGCGTTGACCATCGCTTTCTCGCCGCCCGCGATTATCGCGTTTACAAGGTCTCGGCTCACTCCGTAAGTCGGCGGACACTCCGCGGCGTCAGCGACGGCGAGCCTGCCGCTCGTCCCGCATCCGCAATAGAACACTCTGCCCCCGCTTTCAAGGGCTTTCACTCCCGCGTCCACCATCTTCGCGATCTGCGGGATCCCCTTTCTGACGATCGCCGCGACCGTCGCGTCCTCGTCGTTTATCATATACAGCATCTCTTCGGTCGTTGCCTCGGATATGCCTTTCGTCTTTTCGTTCACGCTCTCCGTATTCATCTCGATACTTCGGGTACTCCCGATAAAAAATACTTCGTTATAGCCATCGGATTAGTTATCGCCTTTCCGATAACGACCGCGTCCGCGCCCGCCTCGAAAGCCCGCGACAAGTCCTCTCTCGACCATATCCTGCCTTCCGCGACCAACGCGCACGGAAGTCGCATCGCCGCTATCTCCTTTACGCGGTCGATATCCGGCGAGTAAAGTTCGTCCGCGGTATGCAACGCCCCCGGAATATATCCCGCCAAAGTCGTGGAAACGGCGTCAACGCCCATTTCCGCCGCCTTTTTCGCCTCGCCCGCCGTGGAAATATCCGCCATGACCTCTAATCCGAGTTCGTTATGGATACGCTCTATCAGCGTTTTTCTGTCCTCGGAAATATCGCTCGGATAGTCGGTGACGTCCAACGCGATTATAGTCGCCCCCGCCGCCGCTATTCTCTTCGCGCCTTCGAAATCGGGCGTTATTACCGTCCGTCCCGACGAGTCTTTCCTCTTGTCGATGCCGATTATCGGAACGCTTATCCTCTTCCGCATTTCGGAAATATCCGCAACGCCGTTCGCCCGTATGGCTTTCGCTCCGCCTTTTACCGCCGCCTCCGCCATTACAGCAAGGTATTCGGAATTTCTTAACGGATTTCCGTCGAGAGCCTGCGAAGAAACGATCAGTCCTTTCGGAAACATATTTTTCACCTTCAAAAATTATTTCAGCGTTTTCGCTATTTCAAGCATCGCCGTA
>CADBSX010000152.1 GCA_902797515.1 uncultured Eubacteriales bacterium
CCCCACGTCCCATATCTTTACGTGGATATTCATTATCACGCGGGCGGCGAATTTAGATAGTATCTCTTCAAAAGTCGGTATTTTAAGTCCTTTGAATTTCTCGCCGCTCTTTGATCCGAAATCGAGTTCCGAAAGTTCCGCGTAAGTCTTTTCGTAAATCTTGCCCGTTCCGTCGGACACTCTGTCCAACGTGTCGTCGTGACAGGAAACGAGTACGCCGTCTTTCGTCGCCCATATATCGAATTCTATCTCTTCCGCCCCGAGCGCGACCGCCGCTCCGAAAGCGGGCATACTGTTTTCGGGCGCGATGGTATTAAAGCCCCTGTGCGCGCAAATTCTCGGATAGGGCGCTTTGTCGTCGGGAAGGACTACGCTCGCCCCGCCGTTGCGGTAAAGCCAAGGTCTCCTGCCCTCTTCTATATATTCGTAATGCGCTTTCGGCGCGCCCATAAATCCCGCCGGCTTGTAATATTTCTTTTTCGGATCTATTTCGCATATTCCGAGCCCGACTTCGTTTTTGAGGTTGACTATCTCTTTACCGTCGGGCGCGACGACCGACGAACAGCCGCAAACTTCGGAATTTTCGCCGAGCGACACCGCCGAACGTATAAGATACGCGTTCGTGTTATAGCACAGAAAGCGGTTTATTACAGACAGTGCCTCGTGCGTATCCGTCCGCTGGTGCGAACAGCCTATTATTATATCGACGTTTTCCCTCGCGAGCCTCGCGAATTGCTCGTAAAAGTAAAAGTCGTAACAGGTCATAAAGGCGTATTTAACGCCGTCTATCGTCACCGTGTAAGGCTCGCGGAAGGAATAGGAATAAGAAACGTCGAGTTCGTTTCCGCCCTCTTTTTCGGTCTTTACTTCGCTCGGCGCGGGATGCGCCTTGTAATATTTTCCGACGATTTCGCCGTTTTTGTCTATCGCGAACGTGGTGTTTCTGTATCCCGTATCGCACTTGTCCGCGAAATTCGCGAACACGACCGCGCCGCACCTCTTCGCGAGGTTTACCGCCTTTTCGCGGATCAGGGGATTGTACTTTTCCATCGCGGCGTGAAACGCCTTTTTGTCTTTCTGCGCCGCGGGAACGTCCGAATATTCGGGAAGGACGATAACGTCCAAAGTTTCGTCGCATTCGTCCGCGAGCGCGAGCATATCTTCAAAACACTTTTCCGTATCTTTTCCGTCGAAAGAATAATACGGCTGTACGACGCAAACCTTCATATCAATCCTCTAAACTCTTTATTTCCTTGTCTTCCGCGGAATTGTCGAGTTCTTCTATTTTGTTCGCCTTTCTGACCTTTATATCTTTCAGATCGTAAGTTTTATAAGTATAGTTTCCGTCTTTTTCTTCGGTCTTTACCGTGACGAGCATTTTAAGCATATTTATCGCGACGACCGTGCCTTTCCCGTCGGGCGTTCCGACCGTACTCCCCGTTTTCGGCATAAGTTTGAACGTTTCGCTGTAATGCTCGTTCTCGAATTCGAGACAGCACATAAGCCTGCCGCAAAGTCCGCTTATCTTCGCGGGATTGAGCGACAATCCCTGCGTTTTCGCCATTTTTATGGTGACTTTTTTGAAATCGGGCAGATAACTCGCGCAGCAACACACTCTGCCGCACGGCGCGAGACCGCCGAGTATTCTCGTTTCGTCCCTTATGCCTACCTGTCTTAACTCTATTCTCGATTTCAAAGCGGACGCGAGGTCCTTTACGAGTTCGCGGAAATCCACTCTTCCCGCCGCCGTGAAATACAGCACGCATTTCGAGCCGTCGAACGCGAATTCCGCATCGATTATCTTCATTTCGAGTTTTCTCGCCGCGACTTTTTCTCTCGCAGTCTTTACCGCCCACGCGACTTTTTCTTCGTTGTGCTTTACTTTCGCCTCGTCTTCCGCAGTCGCCTTTCTCAAAACCGGTTTGAGCGGCTGAATTATCTTTTTGTCCTCTATTTCCCTGTTTTCCGTGACGACCACGCCGTATTCCGTGCCTCTCGCCGTTTCGACCACTACGCCGTCGCGCTTTTTGAATTTCTCGTTTTTCGGATCGAAATAATACACCTTGCACGAGTGATTGAATTTTATTCCTATAACTTCTGCCATTTGAATTTCTCCCTTGCTATCCCGAACAGTATCTGATCAGTTATCATCTTCACGTTTCCGTTGAAGAAAAGATTTCTTTCCTTGTCCGAGAGCAATTCTTCTATCGCGATGAGCGCGCCCGTTCCGTATCCTTCCGCCTCTACCGCCGTTTTATCCTTTTTCAGCATATAGCCGACTTCGGTTTTCATCGCGGAAATAAATTCCGCTATATTGTCCTTGTCGATAAGTCCCGCGTACTTCGCCGCGTCTTTCGACGATTTCATATTCCTCAATATATCGCGGCATAGAGCCGTCGTCTTTTCCGCCTTTTCGCCGCCGTAAAGATCTGCCGCTTTGCTCGCTTTTCCGCCCGAAAGCGCGATCGCGCGCTTTAATTTTTCGCCGTCCGGAAATTGACCTTTAAGCGCGTTGTATAACGCCGCGTCCGAAAACGGGGGCATATCTATCTTTTTCACTCTCGACTTTATCGTCGGAAG
>CADBSX010000153.1 GCA_902797515.1 uncultured Eubacteriales bacterium
AAGGACCAAATGACAACAATCCTATAGTCTCCATCTCACATTTTTGCCGTTGATAGCGAAAGTAGAGTTACAGCAGCGGATTTTCCCACTTTTACTCTCTCGCTCTGTGGAAACATATCTATGCCCCCACTAAAGACATAAACCCGCAAAAGCCCTTATTTCAAGCCTTTCCCCGTGCCTTGATCTTGTTTTCTTGACAGCAGAACAACCGTCTCCACATGTTTCGTCTGAGGAAACATATCATAAGTCTTTATGGTTTCTATTTCGTAGCCGCCGCTCGCGACTTCGCTCTTTACAAGCGCGTCGCCTTTCCTTTCGAGAGTTCCGACTATAAGTCCAAGATCTCTCGACAAAGTCTGCGGCGAACAGGATATGTATATTATTCTGTCGGGAACGCTCGCCTTTATCGCCTCTATTATTTTCCCGTCGATGCCCTGCCGCGGAGGATCGAGAACGAGCACGCATTTCGAGTTTTCTTTTCTCTCTTTCGCCATTATCTCAGGCAGGACTTCTTCGCACGGCGCGCATACGTTTTCCATAACGCCGTTGAGCCCGTTGAGTTTTTTGAGGTCGTCCGCGATATTTACCGCCTCTTTCACTATCTCGACGCCTATCGCCTTTTTGCTCTTCTTCGCGAATATCGCCGTCAGCATCCCCGCGCCGCTGTAAGCGTCTATAACCGTCGTGTTTTCGTCCGTTTCGGAATATTTAAGCGCGTCCTGATAAATTCTGCGGCGCACGCCGTCGTTTATCTGAACGAAAGATTCGGGACCGACCTCGTATTTCACGCCGAGATCTCTCGCCGCGTATTTGTTTTTTCCGTATAATCTTACGAATTTCTCGCCTAAAATAACGTTGTCGTTGCGCTTGTTGATATTGAGATAAAGGCTGAAAACCTTGAACTGTTCTCTCAATATCCTGATAAGCCCGTCGCTTTGCGGAAGTTCGTCGCCGTTTGCGACTACCGTAATTATAAGTTTTCCCGAAACGTCTCTCACGACCACGTGTTTGACGATCCCGCTTTCCGTCTTTTCGTCGTATGCGGATACGCCGTATTCGGAAACGTATTTTTTAACGGCGGATATTATTTTACCGCACCACTCGGGCTGTATCGGGCAATCGGATATAGGGACGATCCTGTGGCTGTTCTGCGCGAAAAAACCGACCGTAACGCCGTATTCGGTCGCCCTTACGGGAAGTTGCAGTTTGTTTCTGTATCCGTATTCGAGGTCGCTCCTCACGCACGCGGGAACGTCGGCGTCTATAAACGCTATTTTGGAAAGACAATCCTTTACTATTCTGCTTTTAAGCGCGAGCTGGAGTTTGTATTTCAGGTGCTGCAACTGACAGCCGCCGCACTTTTCGTAAACTTTGCACTTCGGTCTTACTCTCTCTTCGGCGGGCGCGCATATCTCGGTCGCCTTTCCGAAGGCAATGCCGCCCTTTACTTTAAGAACTTTATATCTGACCTTTTCACCGATAAGCACGAAAGGAACGAAAACGGTACATCCGTTTTCTTTTATTATTCCCTCGCCGTTCGCGCCCATTTTCGACACGACGCCGACGTATTCTCCGTTTTTCTCAATGTGATTCATCAGAATTTCAACCTGCTTATCATTAGATCGACTAATCTCTGGAAGTGCATTATTACGAAATCGTAAACGAAAAAGACCGCCGCGGAAACGCATATGATTATCGCGTATGCGTATTTTTGAAATATCTCGTTTTCGAGAACGGTATCGTCGAAAAGAAAGTTTTTACTCAAAACGTAAAGTAAAACCACGAAACCGACGAACCAGACCGCCTTTACGATCTCGCACAGTATTTTATTGAGTTTCTTTTCCCTGCAAAAATAATTTACGATAGGATGCAAGCCGAAAAACGCGACGAAACCGAAAACTATCTCGAATTTCACGGCGATAAAGAATAAGGCGCATAAAACGGCCGTGGCAAGGTAAGTCATGATCGCGGCGCGAAGACTTTTCTTCGCGAGCGGCAGCATCATGCACATACTCGCCATAAACATACACGATATATCGAAGGGCGCGAAAAACGCGCCTAACGTCATAAAGATCACCGCGAGCGCGGCGGATATCGCCGAGAGGGCGATAAGTTTAGAGTTCTTCATTACCGACAATTGCAACAGCAGTTCAAAAGCATATTGCATATCGCCATTTCGCAGCACCATTCGAGGCAATAATTCCCGCCCATTTGTCTGCCGCCTTCCGTTTCGTATCCGCGCCTGTCGTCGCCCGTGGTATAACTCGAAAATCTCTTGTCCGAGTCCGCGTCTATCTTTTTGACGAGTTTTTCGTAAGCGTTTTTATACTTTTCGTTGGCGGGATCGACCTGCATGGCGATTTCAAGTTGCTTTTTGCTCTCGTTGCTCCAATTTTTCTTATAAAACACGGCGGCTTGAAGATAATGCCACTCCGCCCCGCGTTCGTTGAAGGAATCGAGTTTCTGCTGTGCGTCGTTCAACTTCCCTTCCGAAAGATCCTTTTCGATCGCGGCGTAGAGTTCCGTTTTGTCTTCCGTCCGTTCGGACTTTTCCGCCCTTGCGGCTTTTATATCGGCGTAAGCGGTCTCTATCTCGGTCAGTTTTTTCGCCGCCTCGTTGCCCGCCTCGCCCTCTAAAAATCTCTCTTCCGAATATTTCGCTTTGAGTTCTCCGTATTTTGCGTCGAGTTCTTCGTCCGAACAGTCTTCCGAAAGCCCGAATACCTTGTAATTATCGTTCATCTTTACTTCCTTTTTTCAATATCGAGAGCGTAATTTCGGGGATCCCCTTTAAAATTACGTTGTCTATTAAATCGTGATTAAAATAAAATTTACAGCCGCCTATCGCGTCTTTAAGCCCCGCGAAGATGTCCGAAAACGCGAAAGACAATTCTTTTCCGTTTTTTTCTTTGAGTTCCTTTACCGTCGGTATCTCGCCGAAAGAGAAAAATAAAGGATTGTATTTCCCGTCTTTTACATCCTTTTCGTAATCGTCGAGCGCGTCGATAAGGTAAATCCATTTGCCGAGAAAATAGAAGAGTTTTTCCGAATTCTCGTCCGATTTCTCTTTAAGCGCGAAACCGCCGAGACGTACCATCATTTCCGAAAAAGGCTCGCTAACCTCGTCGAGAGAAGAACATTTTTTATCTTCGAGCGCGGTGAGTTTCCCGTAACACTCGGTTATTATCCGAGAAATTTCAGGATATTTTTTATCCGCTCTCTTCATGCCTTTCCCGAAAAACAGAAGTTTTACTCTGCCGCCGTCGCCGTCCCTTATATCGTCCTTTATCTTGTGATAGCAAAGAGCGACGTTTATATACGCGCATAACTCGGTGAGCCCGTCCACTCCCGCCATAGGACGCGGAATTATCGCGTGCGCGACGCATCTGCCCTTTTTTATCGTCACGTCTTTCCCCGCGAGATTGTGAACTATCGCGGAAAAGGTCGCTATATCGAACGTAAGACCGAACCTCGCGCGCTGTCCGCAAGTCTTTCTTATCCCCTTGCAGACGCCGCAATAAAGCGCCTTATAGAGCGTATCGTCTTTGATATAGAGATAAGGCGTATATGGTTTAACGTAACCGAACATATGATTTTTCTACCTTTCCCGCCCGCGCAGAAGAGCGCGTTATCGCCGTTTATTTTTTTAATAATATTTTTAAATATAATATAATAATATTCGATTTTTGTCAATCGTTTTTATTCCGTCGGCTCGTTTACACGCCGTTTTCACTATTTTTCGGCCTTTTACAGCGCGCGCATCGAATCAACCGGTTTCTTCCTCGATATGCGGAATACCGGAATAAACGTGCCGAGTATCGCGACGGCGAACGCCACCGCCACCATCATACCGAAGGACACGGGACCGAACACCAAAAGCCGCATACTGAACGCCAACGCTTTCGTGACTTCGGCGTTGAGATACACGAGAAGAACGACCGTTCCCACGACGGATAGCAGCATACATGTCGCGGATATTATGAACGATTCAGAGAAGAATATCTTGAACACGTCCACGCCCCTTGCGCCTACCGCGCGCAATACGCCTATCTCGTGCATCTTGTCGTTTATCGATACCGAAATGAAGTTGAATAAAAGCAGAGCCGCGAAAGCCGCTATCGCCAAGCCGACGTACAAAAATACCTTTTGCATATTCGACACGGTATTGCTTATCCTCGTTATT
>CADBSX010000154.1 GCA_902797515.1 uncultured Eubacteriales bacterium
GCGGCTATAACTTCGGGCGTATCCGTTCTCACGAACGACGAAACGGTGACGCCGAAAGCGTACTTCGATATAAACGACAAAACGCTCGGAACTGCGGAAAGAGCGGTCTCAATGGACTTTTCCAAAACGGAAACTCCCGCGGCGATAACGGGCGCGGGCGATTACAACTCGAATATTTCCGTAAATCCCCTCAACGCCTTCGATAAAGTCGGATACGGCGACGTAACGTTCGATTACGCAGGCGAAACGGTATCCGCGACCGACGCTATATATATGGTATTCGACGGAAAGGACGCGGACGGAAATCAACTTCTCGGCTCGTCGTACACCTATAAGACGAACGTCGTCGGAAACATAGGCGGCGCGGCTGAAACGGACAACTACGTAAAATTCACCTTTAAAGCAAAAGTAATAAATAAGTCTTTCCAGAAAGGCGCGACCGTTACGGTCGTTGACGGCGAGACGAAAACCGATTCTTTCAGCAATTTCAACACGGTGGATAAAGGGGACGACGACGGTTACGTGACGTATTCCTTCTATCTCGTGAACAACTACGCGGTAAACGTCGAAAACGGCGGCACGCCCGAAGTATTCGACTATTCGTTCAACTTCACTTTCGGCTCGACCTCTTACGAGGACAGCGCTCTTCTCTATCCGCAGGGCTACGCGATATTCAAAGACTTCACGCAAACCGCTCTCACGAAAGCGGAATACGACGCGGCGACTACGGGCGATACGAGCGCGAAAGTCGAGATAAAAGGAAGTCATACGAACGCCTACTCCGCCGAAACGGACGACGACGGCGATACTTACGACTATAACGTCGGTCAAACGGACAAAGAAAAGATGAAGAGCGGCGAGATCATCCCCGTTACGCAGATAACTTCCGTTCCGTTCACCGCGGTGGTCGCGGAAGGCGCGACGGCAGGGCTCGTAAACAGCGAATACGTCGCCGCTTATACGAACGCCGAACTTAAAGCCGCTCTTACGGATATGAATTCCGCCGAGTGGAAGAGAGATAACGAATTCGTTCAGCCGATAGCGATGATAGGCGCGGCGGATAAGGAAACTTACCTTAAAGGCGAAGTAAAGACCGTATCGAAGGGATCGACGTATTCCTTCTCCGCGAAAGTTTACGCGGGCGCGGGCGCAGAGGCGTTTATCAGAATTTATAAGTCCAAAACTCTCGACAGCGAAGGCGAATACCTCAAAGACGCGGACGGCAATCCGATAACGGTCGTCGTAAAGAACGGTTCGACCAAAAACAAAGACGGATACGTAAACGTAAGGATAGTCGTCAAAGCGGGCGAGGAACTGAAACTCCGTCTGGAACTCGGAACTAAAACCTCGGGCGTAGTTCTCTTCGACGGAATAGACGCAGGCTCTTCCGCGTCCGTCACTTACGAAACTTTCAAATCGTCTTACTACGCGAGCGAATACGAATTCACCGAGAAAAAGAGCGAAGGCGTAAAAGCGTATTATTATAAGACGGAAGAGGACGCGAAAGCGGACAAGAACAGAATACAGGAAAACGGCGCGGACAAATACACCATAACCGAAGGACAAGTAACCGCCGCGATCGGAAAACCGACGACCGGAAACGCCGACGACGACGCTTTCGTACAGTATCACAATTTCGACAAGGGAACGACGTACGTTATAGAGGCTGACGAAACGGAAACGGACGAAGATACCGAAGAAGAGGAAGAAACGGAAGAAAATCAGCCGAATACCGCAGCAAGCGTATGGTTAAGCGTTATTTCGATAATTCTCGCCGTAGCCCTTATAGCCGCTCTCGTCGCGGTGCTCGTAAGGCGTAACCTCGCAAAGCGTTCGCAAAAGAAAGCCAAGACGAAGAGTTATTACTCGAACGGCAACAGCGGCGTTGCGCGCGCGAGATACGACAAGTCGAAATCCTCTTACGGAAAGACGAGAAAAGTCAAAGTCGCGGACGTAGATCCCGAAGAAGAAAAGAAGGACTACGATTACGACAATCCCGAAAACAACTGATTTATAAAATCATAAACACCGCCGTCCGCGCAATGCGCGGACGGCGGTGTTATTTATAATACTGCGGGCGGGGAAAACTTCCCCGCCCGCAGGCGTGTTTATTGAAAAAATGAATTTGCTTTTTGTCATTTCGAGCGAAGTGAAACGAAGCCGAGAAATCTCGGAATTCAGAACGGATAAGAAAAAGTATGTATGCTGAAAAAAAGTTCTTTAAATTCCGCTTTCTTCCACGGCGTTATCTGTTCATAGAGATCTCTCCACTCGCTTTGCTCGGTCGAGATGACAAAATGATAAAGTGTCATTCTGAACCGACCTACCTGACGGACAAATGAAGAATCTCGCTTGAAATATAGTAGATCCTTCCGTAGCCCGTCATGCGGGAGCGTGTCAGGATGA
>CADBSX010000155.1 GCA_902797515.1 uncultured Eubacteriales bacterium
TAAAATTCGCGGATCTAAATGGGATTTTGCCGAAGTTTATGACTGACGGATTAAAGGTCGGCATAGCCGATATGGCCACGAAACTCAAATGCTTTGCGGATAGCGACGCGCTCTTGACGGGCGTCGAAACGAGGTCGTCGAGCCCTGTAAGGATACTTCGCGGGGAAAATATGGAAAGTCCTTTCGCGGAAAATTTTTATCCCTGCGGCGAGGGCTGCGGATACGCCGGCGGAATAATGAGCGCGGCGATAGACGGGATAAAAGTCGCCGCCGCCGTCGCGAATAAACGCTGATTTTGCGAAAAAACGTGTATTTTATCTTTTTTCTGCGGTTATTTCCTTTACTTTTTTTTAAAAAAATATTATTATTGTTATATAGTTGTTTCGTAAAGTTTTATTTTCGTCTTTCGGTCCGCGTCGGACCGTCGGATATTCTTTATAGTCGTTATTTTTATTTTTTGTTTTTTTTCGGAGTGTATCACGCAATGAAAATAAAATATCTCGGTCATTCGTCCTTTCTTATAACGGGGAAAGATAAGTCCGTAGTAACCGATCCTTTCGGGGATATAGGTTATGAAATCGAACGCGTTTCCGCGGATTTTTGCACGGTTTCTCACGGGCATTTCGACCATAACGCCGTGGAAAAAGTGAACGCGCGGAAAATAATTACTTCTTCTTCCGACGGATTTTTAGCGATCGAAACTTACCACGATCCTTATCTCGGCGCGAAGAGGGGCAAAAACACCGCTTTTAAGTTTTCCGTTGACGGCGTGACTTTCTGTCACCTCGGCGACGTCGGGGAATATTTTTCCGATTCTCTCGCGGAAGAAATAGGCGAAGTCGACGTTCTGTTTATTCCCGTCGGAGGGAATTATACGATAAACTACGCCGAGGCGGTGAGATACGTCGAGGGGATAAAGCCGAAGATAGTTATTCCTATGCACTATAAAACGTCGAAGAGCAATATAGATATCGATTCGGCGGAACCGTTTTTAAAGAGGATGGCGGGCGTCGAGAGGACGGGAAGAGAGATCGCGCTTTCGCTTTCGGATACGGAAGGACCGAGAACGGTTTACGTTATGGATAACGGGGAATTATAACGGTAATGGTTGACAAGGAGTTTTATGGAAACGTTTACTAAAAGGGAACTTGAAAAAAAGAGCGTGCAGGATTTAAGGTCGATTTTGAGAGATCTCGACGGTACGCCCGGAATGGGCAATAAAAAAAGTCTTATAGAAGAGATAATAGGCATACAGAGCGGGGATATCGTCCCTTCGCGCGACAACAGGGGCAGAAAACCTAACGCCGCGATGACTCTGACCTTTTCGCAGCCCGAGGATGAGGGCGAGAAAGAAGAGGTTTCGGAAGAGCCTATGGTCAGCGGCGTGCTCGACGTGCACGCGGACGGATACGGATTTTTGCGTAAACTCGATTATAGAATAGGCTCGAACGCCGACGTGTTCGTTCCGCCTAATATGATAAGGTATTACAGGCTCCGAAAGGGCGATTATATCGAGGGCAGATCGGTCAAAATAAGGGAAAAAGGCTCGGCGGCGCTCACCGACATCGTAACTTTGAACGGCAGCGCGCCGACGCCTGCGAGAAGAATAGATTTCGACGATCTTTCCCCGCATTATCCCGACGAAAGGATAACTCTGGAAATAGTCGGAAACAACGACTTGTCGATAAGGTGTATGGATCTTTTCTGTCCGATAGGAAAGGGGCAGAGGGGGCTTATAGTCGCGCCGCCGAAAGCGGGAAAGACGACCTTGCTCAAAAAGATCGCGAACTCCGTAAAGGAAAATCATAACGACGTGAAACTTATCACTCTGCTTATCGACGAGAGGCCCGAAGAGGTCACCGACATTATGGAAAACATAGGCGGGGAAGTCGTAAGTTCGACGTTCGACGACGCGCCCGATTCGCACGTGAGAGTGGCGGAACTCGTGCTTTCAAGGGCGAAAAGGCTGGTAGAAACGGGAAAAGACGTCGTTATCCTTCTCGATTCTCTGACGAGGCTCGCGAGGGCGTACAACGCCATAACGCCATCGTCGGGAAAGACGCTTTCGGGCGGTCTCGATCCCGCGGCTCTGCAAGGTCCTAAAAAGTTTTTCGGCGCGGCGAGAAATATCCGCGGCGGCGGCAGTCTTACGATAGTTGCCACAGTGCTCGTCGATACGGGCAGTAAGATGGACGAGGTTATATACGAGGAATTCAAAGGCACGGGAAATATGGAATTGCACCTTTCTTCCGAACTTTCGGAAAAGAGGATATTCCCCGCGATAGACCTCTATAAATCGGGAACGAGGAAAGAAGAATTGCTGCTTTCCGAGGCGGAACTCGACTGCGCCTATAAGGTCAGAAGACTTCTTTCGGAAAACAGATACGCGAGCGCCAATCTGCTCGATATGATGTCCAAGACCAAGAGCAACGCGGAATTCGTCGAAAAATTACCGGCGTGGCTTAAAATCGCGGGAAGAAACTGATTTTATCTCTTTGAGAAAAGTACCGTAAACGGCGGTTATCGCGCGTTCGTCCATTCTTTCGGGATGGAATTGAACGCCGAAAACGTTTTCGTTTCTGATACTTTCCGCGCATCCGTCCGCGCCGACGGCGCAGACGTCAAATCCCGCGGCGACGCGGTCGATCGCCTGTCTGTGATAAGAATTGACTTCCGTTATCCCGCTTAAAAAATCGCGGGAAGAGACGGAATGGTATATATCGCCTTTTTCGGCGCGGTGGTTTGCGACCTGTTTCAACGTTCCGCCGAAAAAGACGTTTATCGCCTGCATGCCTCGGCAAACGCCGAGTACCGGGCGGCGAAGGTCAACGAATTTTCTCAAAGCGATAAATTCCGCCTGATCCCTGACGACGTTTTCGTCTTTAAAAGGGATATTCCCGCCGTAATAGCGGGGGAACACGTCGCCGCCGCCTATAAGAAGAAGTCCGCCGTAATTCTCGGCGGAAAAACATGGAAATTTATTTTCAAAGGGCAGTCCGACGAAGTTCAGCGCGTCGGCGTAAGTTTTCGGGGGATCGGAAGAGAGAACGAGAACGGGCAACATACTTACATTATATTTTTCGGAAGGTAAAAAAGTGAAATGAAAAGGATCGGAATGGTTGTCGCAATGCAAAAAGAGATAATCCCTTTTATCGAATCGCAGAAAGTCGCGGTGAAAAATCTTAACGTATGCGGTTTCGATTTGTCGGTTTTCAATTTAGGGGATTGCGAGATTTACTGCGTCCGTTCGGGCGTCGGCGAGATATACGCCGCCGCGGCGGCGCAGTTGCTCATATGCGAATATAACGTCGGAATAATAATAAACTTCGGAGTGTGCGGCGCGCTTTCCGGAAGCGTAAAGACGGGAACGGTTTACGCTGTAAAAGGAGTCGCGCATTACGATTTCGACCTTACTCCGTTCGGACTTGAAAAGGGGCAATATCCCGATTATCCGTCCGCGATAGTCGAAACCGACAGGTCTTTGCTCGATAAACTCGCCGAAAGCGCGGACGGGATAAGAGAAGTTATTTGCGCGTCGGCGGATAAATTCGTCGAGGACGAAAAGATAAAAACCGAACTGCGCGAAAAATACGGCGCGGAAATCTGCGAAATGGAAAGCGCGGGCGTGCTTATGACCGCTAAAAACGCGGGCGTTCCCTGCCTTATCATAAAGGCGGTCTCGGACGGCGACGGCGGCGCGGAAGAATATAAAAAGACGGTCAACTCGGCGGCTAAAGAATATATCGGCATAATAAACCGCCTTATCGGAAAATTATAAATAAAATAAATAGTTTTTCCCCGTTAGGCGATACTTTAACCGTGAGTAATAGGGAAATAAAACGCGGACTCGCTCTCGGCAGCGGCGGAATAAAGGGCATGGCGCATATAGGCGCGTTGGAAGTCTTTTACGAAGAAGGGATAATCTTCGACGTGGTGGCGGGAACGAGCGTAGGAAGTCTTGTCGGCGCGTTGTACGCGAGAGGATACGCGCCGAAAGAGATAATAGATTTAAAAGACGAGTTGTTCGCCTTCTGCAAAGCGGATTTCGTCGCGACGCCTTTCGGGGGACTTGTAAAGGCGATGCGTAAGATATTCGGAGGGGCGACTTTCGACGACTTGAAAAAGCCTTTCGCCGCCGTGGCGACGGACGCGGACACCGGCGAAGAGGTAGTCATCAGTGAAGGCGATCTCGCGACCGCGGTCGCGGCGTCGTGCGCCGTGCCGCCCGTGTTCAGGCACGTAGCGAGAGACGGAAGAAACCTCGTTGACGGGGCGTTCGTAAATTACGTTCCGTCGGACGCCGCGAAAAAACTCGGCGCGGAAAAAGTCGTCGCGATAAATCTCGGAAAGGGAAACGACTACAACGGGAAGATAAAATCCGCGCTCGACAGGACTTATCCCCGAAACGGCGTGATCTACGGTAACAGAAGTAAACGCTATTACGACTGTTCCGACGTGTTTATAGAGCCCGAACTTACGGGCGCGAAGGCGATGGGACTGAAAGGTCTCGGAAAGATATACGAGGCGGGATACGTCGCCGCCGCGGAAAAAATTACGGAAATAAAAAAGATCTTGAAAATATTATGAAAATTTTACCGAAAGAAAATTTGTACGGCGAATTCATCGTTCCGCCGGATAAGAGCATAACGGAAAGGGCGATAGCCCTCGGCGGCGTCGCGACGGGAAAGACTTACCTTGTCAATCCTATACTTAACGACGAGATATACACGATGATAACGTGTATGAAAAAACTCGGCGCAAAAATCAGGCTGAAAAACGGGATAATGGAAATAAAGAGCGCGAAAAAATTGCGTTCGGAGCAGAGGCTCGATTGCGGCGACAGCGCGACGATACTCCGCTATCTATGCGGGATAACGGCGGGGAGCGGCGTGAGGGCGATACTCACCGGCAGTAAAAGTTTGTGTCAGATCCCGATGCGGCAAGTGAAAGAGCCGCTCGAAAAGATGGGCGCGACGGTCGCGCTCACGAGATATTCCGTTCCGCCCGTACTCGTCGAGGGGGCGAGCGTAAGACCTGTCGAATACGATATGCCGATAGGATTTTCGCCCGTTAAAAGCGCCGTTCTTTTATGCGCGCTCACGGGCGGCGTAAGGGCGAAGATTACGGAAACCACGCCTTCGAGAGATCATACCGAAATACTTCTCAAAGAGATGGGCGCGAAAATACATAAAGACAAAGACGACGGGACGATAGTCCTCGAAAAGAGCGAGATCGTCGGAAAGAGGTTTTATATCTGCGGCGATACGACGTGCGCGCTTTACTATCTCGCGCTCGGTCTTATCGGCGGAAAAGTCACGTGCAGGAACGTCGGGATAAATCCGACGAGGATGCAGGCGATAGACGTACTTCGCCGTATGGGCGCGAGGATAGAGATAGAGAACAAACGCAAAGTTTCGGGCGAATATATAGGCGATATCACCGCGTATAAGAGCAAGTTAAGGGCGACGCACGTGCTTTTTGAAGAAACCGCGACGATGCTCGACGAACTTCCCGCCGTCGCCGTTTTGATGGGGCTCGCGGAGGGCGAGAGCATCATATGCGGACAGGGCGATCTGAAACTCAAAGATTTCGATAAACTTTCCGACCTCGGACGGCTGATAGACGCTCTCGGAGGAAAGAGCAGGATATTCGACGGCGGACTTATAATAAAAGGCGTCGAAGGATATAAAGGCGGAAACGCGATCGCGTTCGACGATCCTTACGTCGCGATGGCGGCGGCGGTCGCTCTTACCGTTTCGGAACAGGGCGGAGATATAAACGAAGAACCGGTAAAAAAAGTCTATCCCGATTTTTTCGCGGAATTCGGCAAAAATTCTTTCGCGGCTTACGGAAAAGACGTGCCGAGCCTGAAAAGCGAGATGAATTATTTTATTCTTTCCTCTCTCGGCGTCGGCAGTTTCTCTTATTCGACCGTAAGTCCGTCCGTCGGCAAAGTCGTGAAGAGGGATTTTTCGGAACTCAAAGAATACGACGGCTATAACGTTTCATCCAAGTATTACGTCGAGGCGATGAAGAGAGTTATGAAATTGCAGGGAACCGCTAAAACGGTCAGAGCTATCGACCTCGTAAAAGGGCTTAAAGGTTACGCTGCGGCGGGAGAAGGTTTCGTTTCCGCCATGAAAGCGGAAAAGACGGAACTTTCGGGGAAAAGAGTACTCGTCGTCGGTTGCGGCGTCGTCGGTAAAAGCGCGATCGTAGCCCTTCTCGCGGCAAAGGCGCGAGTTGACGTTTACGACGTTCTTCCGCACGTCGCTCTCGAATTCAAAAAGCGGATCAAGGAAAACGTTTACGTTCTCCGCGAAATTTCGGAAGATACGGAATACGACGTTATCGTAAACGCCGCGCCCGAGGCAGACGCCGAAACCGTTTCGCAGAAAGTACTTGAAAAATGTCCCGTTTTCGCGGATACTACGTCTTATAAAAAGAGTAAAATGGCGGAAATTTGCGAAAAAGCGGGCGGGAAAGCGATAGGCGCGAAGTCGTTCGAGTTTTTCAGGGCGTATTATTCGGTATGTATATTCCTTAAACGCGATCCTTCGGAAGAAGAGGCGATGGGACTGTACGGAAAATTTATAAAGAGCGAAAGGTGAGAGAAGTTGAAAAATAAGTCTTTCACGAGCGGTCTTTCGGTAAGCGTGTTCGCGCTTACGATGATATTTTTAAGTCTTATTTTTTCCGTCGCGTTCCGCGCGTCGGGAGCGGATACGGAAAGCGCGGCGGCGCGCGCGATCTTTCAGTTGCCGTGTCTTTCGGGCGCGGCGGCGGTTTTTCTCTATTGCCGTTTCACGCTCGGAAAAGAGGCGTACCGTTTCGGCGGTTTTAAGGCGGCGGGCGCAAAATATTACGGATACGCGGCGATACTTCTCTTCGCGATGTTTTTCGGGCTTTCCGGATTGAATAATATCTTTACCGAATTTTTAAAGAGCGCGTTCGGTTACGAGAGCGAACCTATAAAACTTCCCGATTTTACGGTCGGCGGATATATCCTTACGGTATTTTCTCTGTGCGTTGTTCCCGCGGCGTCGGAAGAGGCGGTTTTCAGGGGATTCGCGCTCGGCGGAATAAAGGGAAACAAATACGTTTCGGCGTTAATTACGGGCTTTTTGTTCGCGGTTTACCATATGAATCCGACGCAGACGGCTTATCAGTTCGCGGTCGGCTTTCTTCTCGGACTTCTTTCCGCGTCGAGCGGCTCGGTATTTCCGTGCGTCGCGGTGCATTTTCTCAACAATTTCGCGATAATAACTCTTTCTTATTTCGCGCCCGACGCCCTGTCGTTCTCCGGCGCGTGGAAGATCGTTTCCGTTATCGCGGGGGCGGTCGCCGCCGCGGCGTATCTCGTTCTTATCGCGCTCGATAAGACGGAAAAGGAAGAGAAAGAAAATTGTTCTTATAAAAGTTTTATGCTCGGCGCGTCGATCGCCGCGCTGGCGTTTATTCTTTTCTGGACGGCGAATTTAGTGAAATGATAAAAGTAAAGCTCGTTGCGGTAGGTAAGGTAAAAGAAGAATATTTCAGGCGGGCGGCGGAAGAATACTTTAAAAGGCTTTCTAGGTTCTGCGATTTTTCCGTAGAAGAAGTCAGAGAGGAAAATTACAGGGACGTCGATAAGGCGACCGCCGAAAAAATAATGCGTATCGAGGGCGGGAGGATTGAAAAAGCCGCTCGGGGCTACAAGATCGCGTTCGCCGTGGAAGGGAAGAAAATTTCTTCCGAAGACCTTGCGGAAAAGATAAAAACTCTCGTAAGTTCGGGAACGGGCGAGATAACGTTTATAATCGGCGGAAGTTACGGAATAGACGAAGAAGTAAAACGCCGCGCGGACGAGAAGATCTCTTTTTCGGATATGACTTTTCCGCATACGCTTGCGAGAGTTATGGCGGCGGAGCAGATATACAGGGCGTTTTCGATAATAAACGGGAACGGATACCATAAATAATACGATGAAAACGAATATCGACGAAAAATTTATGAAAGCCGCGCTTAAAGAGGCCGAAAAGGCGGAGAAGAAAGGCGAAGTTCCGATAGGCTGCGTGATAGTCAAAGACGGAAAAATTTTCGCGAGAGCGCATAATTTAAGGCAGACGAAGAGGATCCCGACCGCTCACGCGGAAATTCTCGCGATAGAAAAGGCGTGCAAAAAAATCGGAGACTGGCGGCTCGACGGCGCGGATATGTACGTAACTCTCGAACCTTGCGCGATGTGCGCGGGCGCGGTTTCGGGCTCCCGCATCAGAAAACTGTATTTCGGCGCTTACGAGAAAAAGGGCGGCGGAGCGGTGAGCAAATTCAATATTCTGACGGAAAGCGGGCTCAATCACGTTACGGACTTCGAGGGCGGAATACTCGAAGAGGAGTGCTCGGAAATAATCAAAAAATTTTTCAGAGAGAAAAGAGTTAAAAATTTTTTCGATTGACGACTTTTTTGCTTGATTATTTCCTTTTAATTTTATATAATAAAATGGCGCGGTCGAAAGCGGTCGGAGAAGAAGGCTTTTATTTGTTCGCGGCATCTTCAACTGAATATTTTTTACCGGCGATAAAACTATCGGAGGACGTATGATCACACACAACACGGAAATCAAACTTTTTGCAGGCAGTTCCAACAGAACTTTGGCGGAGGCTATCGCAAAGGAACTCAATCTTCCTTTAAGCGACGTGGAAGTAGGGCATTTCAGCGACGGGGAAACGAGCGTGCATCTCAACGAAACGGTGAGAGGCAGAGACGTATTCATTATTCAATCGACCTGTTCGCCCGTAAACGAGAACCTTATGGAACTTCTCATTATGATAGACGCGGCGAGACGCGCTTCGGCCGGAAGAATAACGGCTGTAATACCGTATTTCGGATACGCGAGACAGGACAGAAAGGCGAGACCGAGAGATCCTATTTCGGCGAAACTCGTAGCCGATATTATCACTTCGGCGGGAGCGGACAGAGTGCTTACGATGGATCTTCACGCCCTTCAGATTCAAGGATTTTTCGATATTCCCGTAGATCACCTTATAGGCGGACCTATCCTCTATAAATATTTCAGAAAATACGCCGATAAAAACGAAGATTTTATGGTAGTTTCTCCGGACGTCGGTTCGGTCGCGAGGGCGAGAAACGTCGCCGCTAAACTCAACTGTCCGATGGCGATAGTAGATAAGAGGCGTCCGAAGGCTAACCAGATAGAAGTAATGAACGTTATCGGCGACGTAAACGGCAAGACCTGCCTTATGCTCGACGATATGATAGATACGGCGGGAACGATATGTCAGGGCGCGGAGGCTCTTTACAACAACGGTGCAAAGGAAATATTCGCTTGTTGTACGCACGCGGTTCTGAGCGGTCCAGCGATAGAGAGAATACAAAACTCGCATATAAGCAAACTCGTGGTCCTCGACACCATACCTCTTCCGGAAGAGAAGAAAATAGACAAGATAGAAGTTCTTTCGGTTGCTAAAATATTCGCGGTCGCGATAGAGAATATCTACCTCGACAAGAAAATGTCGGAAATTTACGATAACTGAAAACAATCGAGCGACGGCGCGGCGTGAAATCGCCGCGCCGTTTTAAAAAATTAAAGGAACGGAAAAAATGTATCTCGTTGTCGGGCTCGGAAATCCCGGGCTTAAATATCTGAAAAATCTTCATAACATAGGTTTTATGGCGGTCGAACTCCTCGCCGAGAAATACGGCGCGGAGTTCAATAAAAAGGGCTTTAAAGGCGTTTACGCGGAAAAGAACGCGGGCGGAGAAAAAGTCTTTTTCTTAAAGCCGCAGACTTTTATGAATCTGAGCGGCGAAAGCGTCGCGGAATTTTCCTCTTATTTCAGGATCCCGCCCGAAAGGATAATCGTTATCTACGACGACGTGGATATAGCGATAGGCTGTTTAAGAGTGAGAGCGGGCGGCTCGGCGGGAACGCATAACGGTATGCGGAACATAGTTTCGCACCTCGGCACGGAAAATTTTCCGAGGATAAGAGTAGGTACCAAGCCGGAAAGGCAGGTCGAAATGATAGATTACGTTTTGTCGGATATCCGCAAAGAGGACGAGCCGAGATTCGCCGTTTCGATAAAAGCGGCGGTCGCCGCCGCGGACGACTTTATCCGCGGCAAGAGTATAGAAGAGATAATGTGCGCCTATAACGGCGTCGGTGCTTGATATCGGACGGGACTTATATGCTTGGCGATTATCTTAAATTCGAAAATTTAGGCGAAGAGTTCGTTTCTTTGTCCGAAAGCGTGCGCGGCGGGATTCCCTCCGCGATTTTCGGCGTAACTTTTTCCGAAAAATGCCATATCGCGGCAGAACTCGGCTCGCCCGTATTATATATAGTAAAAGACGCGTTGTACGGCAGAAGAGTTGCGGAAGAGATGTCCGCTTTTTCGGACGGGGAAGTCGTTTTTCTGCCCGCGAAAGACGACGTTCTTTTATATAAGACGGCTTTCGACAAAGCGGGGCTTTATTCGAGGCTCGACGCATTATATAAAATAAAAAAAGGTTTCCGCGCGGTAGTCACGACTTTCGAGGCGTTATTGCAACTTTTCCCGAAAGATCTTCCCGTTTTCACGTTGAAGAGAGGCGGAAGTTACGACTTGTACGAATTGTCGGAGCGCCTCGTTTCTTTCGGCTATAAAAGAGAGGAATTTGCGGAAGATAAGGGCGTTTTCGCCGTCAGAGGGGATATTTTCGAGATATATCCCGTAAACGGCGACTTCGTTTACCGCGTGGATTTTTTCGGCGACGAGGCGGAGAGTATAAAACGCTATACGGCAGACGATAAGGACGACAAGCAAAACGTCGCGGAGTTCGATATAATCCCCGCGACCGACGTCCTTATAGAAAAGGATGAAACCGAAGGGCTTAAAGAGAGAATATCCGCGTCGCTCGCCAAATTCAAAACGCTGATCGTAAGGGACGACGCGAGAGAGATAGCGAACGGACTTAAAGAGAGCCTCGACGGCGGCTGTTTTTGCGATCCTCTTGAATTTCTACTTCCGATAATAAGAAACGTCACGGACGATTTTACTTCTTTCCTGCCCGAAAATACCGTCGTCGTTTACGACGAGTGCAAAATGCTTTCGGACAATCTGTCCGCCGTTATAAAAGAGCATACCGAGAGGTATCTCTCTCTCGTCAAAGCGGGAAAGGCGTTCGATTTTACCGTTCTGCAACTTTCCGACAAGGATAAACTGACAGACAGGCTAAACCGTTTCGCGAGGGCGGCTTTTCAGAATATAACCTCGTCGATAGAATTTTTCAACCCTCTCAAAACTTTCAGTATAAAGAGTTCGCCCGTCGCGAGATATTCGGTAAAACCGGAAACGCTGTTCGACGACGTCAGGAATTGGAAATACGGCGGATACAGAGTGATTATCTGCTGCGGAAATTCCGAAAGAGCGGAAAAACTTTCCGAAAACTTTTCTTCTCGCGGCATAGTCGCGCTGAAATCCGACGACGCGTGGATAAAGAGCGGTATGGTGCTTATAACGTCGTATTTTCTCCCGTCGGGATTTATTTATCACTCGGCGAAACTCGTCGTTATAGGAACGGGCGACCTCTATATAGGTTCGTCCGACAAAAAGCGTATAAAGAGAAAGCGCGGCGATCTGTTCCAAGCGCCCGAAGTAGGCGATTTCGCCGTTCACGAGATACACGGCATAGGTTACGTAAAGGGCGTGACGAGGATAACCACGCAGGAAGGCAGTAAAGACTACGTCGCCGTGGAATATTACGGCGGGGATATGCTTTACGTCGGCGTGGATTCGATGGATAAACTCTCGAAATACGTCGGCGGCGGCGAAAAGCCGACGCTCAACAAAATAGGCGGCAAGGAATTCGAGAGGATAAAGGAAAGGGCGCGTGCGTCCATTTCCGCAATGACGATAAACCTGAAAAAACTCTACGCCGCCCGAAAAGAGAAAAAAGGTTTCGTCTATTCGCCCGACAACGAACTGACCGAAGAATTCGCGGAATCGTTCGAGTTCGATCCTACCGAAGATCAGTTGCAGTCGATAGAAGAGATACGCTCGGATATGGAAAGCGAAAAGGTTATGGACAGACTGCTTTGCGGCGACGTCGGTTTCGGCAAGACGGAAGTGGCGTTCCGCGCGGCGTTCAAAGCGATAAGCGACGGGAAACAGGTCGCCCTCGTATGCCCGACGACTATACTTTGCGAACAGCATTACAGAGCGGCGAAAAGCCGTTTCGGGAATTTCGGCATAAGAGTTCGCGCCCTCAACAGATTCAAATCGGAAAAGGAGCAGAGAGAAATAACGGAAGGGCTCAAAAGCGGCGACGTGGATTTCGTTATAGGCACTCACAGACTTTTCGGAAAAGACGTCGTATTCAAAGACCTCGGACTTCTTATCCTCGACGAGGAACAGCGTTTCGGAGTGGAACACAAAGAGAAACTCAAAGTAATGAAAGACAACGTCGATACTCTCACTCTCACCGCGACGCCTATACCGAGAACTCTTCATATGTCGCTTTCGGGCATAAGGGATATAAGCGTTATCAACACTCCGCCGAAAAACAGAATACCGGTGCAGACTTACGTCACGGAAGAGAGCGACGCCGTTATTCGCGACGCGGTCATGCGCGAACTTTCCCGTAAAGGACAGGTGTTCGTGCTTTACAACAAAGTCGAGAGCATCTACAAATTTTCGGAATATTTCAGATCGATAGTCCCCGAAGCGAGAGTTATAGTCGCGCACGGTCAGATGGACAAAAGAACGCTCGAAGACAGCGTTTTCGGCTTTTACGAGGGGAACGCGGACGTACTTATAGCGACGACTATAATAGAGAACGGAATAGACCTTCCGAGGGCGAACACTCTTATCGTTATCGACAGCGATAAACTCGGACTTTCAACGCTTTACCAACTCAAAGGAAGAGTCGGAAGGAGCAATCTGATGGCTCACGCGTATTTCACGTTCAAAAGGGATAAAGTTCTTTCCGAAACGGCGTACAAAAGGCTGAACGCGCTTATGGAATTCACCGAGATGGGCAGCGGCTATAAAATAGCGATGCGCGACCTCGAAATAAGGGGCGCGGGCAACGTCCTCGGCAGAGAACAGCACGGGCATATGGACAGGATAGGTTACGAACTCTACAATAAACTTTTGAGAGAGAGCCTCGGCGAAACGACGAAAGATCACGATACCGAACTCGATATAAAAATGGACGCGTATATTCCCGACGGATATATTTCCTCGTCCGCGTCGAGGATGGATTGCTATAAGCAGATAGCGGAAATAGAAAACGAAAAAGACGAAGAGAGAGTGGTTTCCTCGTTAGAGGAAAATTACGGCGGGATACCGAAACAGGTGAAAAACCTTATTCTTATAGCGCGGCTCAAATCGCGGGCGAAGAAACACGGGGCGATAAGAATAACGCTCGGCGAAAAGAGGTCGGCTATCACCGTAAACGGGATAGACAGTCTCAAAGAAAACGGATTTTTGGACAGAGTAAACGCGTATAGCGGAAAAGTGACGCTTTCTTTTTCGGAAAATCCCGAACTCGTATTCGACGTCGGCGGCAAAACGACGGAAGAAGTCGCGGCGCAGATGTCCGAATTTATGAATTTTTAACCTTTTTCGGGCGTAAAAAAATATTTTTAAAATTTTTTCACCGAAAACAGCCGAAAATATCTTGCCAACGGACGGAATATTTAGTATAATATCAAGGTATAATGAATTAAACCGAGAGGAATAGGCGCATAAAAACGCGCGTAAGACGCTCGGCATAGCATCGGGGAGTGTCCTATGAAGAAATTTTTGTTGAAATTAGTTACGGTCGCCGTAGCGGCGGCGGTCGTTCTCGGCGCGGTCTCGTCGTGCGAACTTTTCACCGTCAATACCGACAGAGATATGGCGCAGGTCGTGGCGACGGTCAGAGTTTCCGACGAAGTCGAAAAAGAAAACGTCTATAAACGTCAACTTGCCGCAGGATACGTAAATTACGGTTATTATTACGTCAACTACAATTCTTATACGACTTCGCAAGCGTATAAACTGATTCTGGATAATCTCGTGAACAACGCGATAGTCACGCAGAAATCGAAGATCGAAACCGCGTCGGGCGCGGCGGACAAGGTTGCGGAAGGCGGCGAAACGTTGCAGTCCGTTCTCGACGAATTCAAGGGCGGCGAAAATTCGCCGTCGTACCTCGCGGTCCTCGCGAGCGCGGCCGAAACCGAGAAGTTCGGCGCGGATAATCCGAAACTCAAAGAGGGCGGCGACGAGTACGTCGCGAAACTCGCGGAAGCGGTATATAACAAATACAACGGCAAAACGTCCGTCACCGCGAAAGACGCGGAATTCCGTTTCGTCGGCTCGAAAGCCGTTTATAAAGCCCTTTCGTCGGCGGCGGACAACGTGGAATCGCTCGTAAAGACTTTCTACGACGATGACGAGGAAGAAGAAAAGACGGAGAACAGAGGCGGAGCGGTGACCTATTCGGTCAGGGCCACGCCTACGAAAGACGCGGATGAAGAGGAAGACGACGTCGAGGAATACAAGAAAAATCTTTCGGATTTCGCGGAATTCCTCAAATCCAACAAGAACGTCGCCGCGCTCAATAAAGCGGTTAAGAGATTTATAGATCTCGGCGTTGTAAACAGCGGCATTTCCTACAACGCGAAGAGCGTTGTCGGCGTGCTTTCGATCCCGTATTTCAAAGATACGGTGATATCTTCGATAAGTTCCGAAATAGTGTCGGCTTACGAAGAGAAACTCCGCAAAGACAGCACGGGCGAAAAGATCGCCGACGATTATCTGTGGTCGCAGTACGTCGATCTCTACAACACGCAGGAGGCGCAGACGAGGGGCAGCGTTTCGGCTTACGAAACCAAACTTTCCGCCGTGTCGAAAGATACCTTTATGGTTTACGACAACGGTATTCCTTACGGATATATATCTCACCTTTTGATTCCGTACTCGGACGAGCAGAAAACCGAAGTTTCCGATTATATGTCGGACGACACGCACACCGCGGCGGAAAAAGAAACTTTCCTTAACGGATATTATAATAAGGTTATAGCGAAAGATCTGAGGGCGACTTGGGTGCAGTCCGGTTACGGCGAATACGACGCCGCGACGGGCAAGTTTAAGTTCGACGATAAATATATATACGATACCGAAGGCGAACTCGCGCAGTACAAGGGAACTATCGGATACCGCGACTATTACGAGACCGAAGAGAGCGACGGCACGGTGTCCTATAATTTCCGTTACTACAACGTTTCCCCCGAAGAGATGAGCGCGGACGATTTCATCGCCCTCGCGTATAAAACGCTTACGGGAACGGACGGCACGATCGCGCTCGACGTGAACGGGGCTGTCCCCGCAGACGTGAGTTTAAGAGACGCTTTCGAGAA
>CADBSX010000156.1 GCA_902797515.1 uncultured Eubacteriales bacterium
GGAATCGGGTTGCAATCCCGAAGTCGTAATGCTTTGGGCGGGACATTCGTTTGACAAAGACGTTAAAACTTCCGTCGTTGACAGAGGTTACACAGATTATTCAAAGGATTATTTAATAAATGAAGCGCAAAAAATAAATTATCCTATATAGGATACACAGTGGGATTTCAATTTTTACCCCACGGATTTCCCCACTATTTATCCCACGATTTACTCCGTTTGAGGTAAATATTAAAGAATCCAAGCCTTATGATTTTAGCTTCTTAAAATCTAAAATCATAGAAAAGACCTGACGTTTTACGTCAGGTCCATGGCTGGGGTAGAGAGATTTGAACTCCCGAATGACGGAGTCAGAGTCCGTAGCCTTACCGCTTGGCGATACCCCAAAGTGTTTATGCCGAAACGTTCCGCCGTATATAAGCAAAATCTTTCAGCCAATATATTTTACTACATTTCCCTTCCGTTTTGCAAGTATTTTAACGCCGTTTCTTGCAAATCTTCAAATTTTTTTCTTCCTTCCTCAAAACACAGATATAACGCCGTCGCGTCGTATCTCGCGTCGTGCGCGGCGACCGCCGCGTCCCCGAAAATTTTTCCGCTCGCCCTCGTCACGTCGTAAGGATATACGTCCAGAAATTCGCACACTTCGGAAAGTTTGGGATATTTGTATCCCCTGTGGCTCGTCCGTTCGAGTTTCATTATCGGCGTAAAATATTTCATAGTATCGAAATCTTCCTTGTAGCGAAATCTTCTGTCCTGATATAAAAATTCCGCTATAAGAAATTTCTCGTCGAATCCCGCGTTGTGCGCGACTATAAGGTCGGCGGAAGAAAAATCGTCGTATATCTCGTCTATATCACAAGAAAAAGTCCGCCCGCGTGAAAGTTCGGCGAGTTTTTCGACGGTGAAACCGTTTACCGCCGCCGCCGACGGCTCGATATATTCGACCGCGAAAAAAAAGTTCTTCGCTCGTATCCCGCCGCTTTCCGCCATTATGTAAGAGAGTTGAATTATCCGACCGGGGGACAGCCCTGTGGTTTCGGTATCGAAAAAAAGTATCATTACTCGCCTTTGATCTTCGCGACCATGCCCATGAGCGGATTGTTGTCGAAAATATAATCCACTTTTACGACGCTCCCGTCTAATTTAGCCCTGAAATTCGCGGCGATATCCCCGCCTACCCAACTTATTATCTGGAATATGATAAGAGTTATAACGACCGCCGCCGCAAGGAAAAGAGCCATACCGAGAAGTTTATTTATGACTTTCATTACGGGATTGTCTATTTCGAGTATTCCCCTGACTATCGCGACGATAATAAGCCTCGCGATCTCGACGAGCCCGAACAAGACGACGGAAAGCGCGATCAAATCTATTCTTATAGTGATAAGAAATTCGAGGAAACCGTTTTCTTTGGAGTGTAAAAACTCTATGAATTTATTCAAAAGCGCTTGAACGAACGCGAAATTATAAACAATCGCGAACAAAAAATAGCAAACGATCGTCGCAATGATATGTCCGAAAATTCCGGAAGTAAAAAATTTAAGTCCCCTGCCGAAACCGAGGATCATACCGAGCAAAAGCGAAACGACTATAACGCCTAACGCGACGTAATCAGCGGTGATCATAAAAAACCTCTCTTTCCCCTCGAATTGAATAAAATTGTATCATATTTTTATTCTTTTTGCAAGTGTTATTATTGCCCGTTGAATATTTTTAAAACGGCGGCGGGAAATTAAAAAAGCGAGAGGCTGTTATATAAAATGATAAAACCGCTTGATTAAGTAATTTTTTTATGTTATACTGTTAGTGCCAAACTAACTTAATATTTTGCGAAATTCGGGTTATTTTGTCTTTTTGGGATAAAAATGCCCTCTTCCCGCACACTTTCACCAAAAGAATTTGATAAAATGCAAATTCCATCGGTGTAAGTGTGTTTTAACCCATTTCGCAGAGTGTTAGTTTGGCGACTATCGGAATTTGCGTTTTTGTGCGCCGGTTTCGATCGGCGCACTTTTTTTATATAAAGGTGCGACTTTACAAAAGGAGCACCGCGAAAATGGCGAAAAGCGACGCATTACGAACTGCAAGAAAAGCAAAAAACGACGAATTTTACACTCAACTTGAAGATATAGAAAAAGAACTGTGCCATTATAAAGCACACTTTAAAGGAAAAACAGTTTTCTGTAATTGCGACGATCCGTTTGAGAGCAACTTTTTCAAATACTTCGCGATGAACTTCAACTTTTTTGGGCTGAAAAAACTTATAGCGACCTGCTACGACAATTCGCCGATAGCGTTTACGCAGTTGGACCTTCTCGGAAAAAACAAGGATTTGAAAAACAATTCGCGGCGCGCGTATAAGATAGAAATAGCCGAAGTAAAAGACCTTAACGGCGACGGGGCGACAGACCTTGCCGACGTAAAGTATCTCTTGCAGAACAAAGAAAACGCCTTGTCGCTTTTAAAAGGGAACGGGGATTTCCGCTCGGAAGAGTGCGTAGAACTCTTAAAACAATCGGATATAGTGGTAACAAATCCCCCGTTTTCTCTTTTCCGCGAATACGTCGGGCAACTTATCGAATATAATAAGAAATTCGTTATAATAGGCAATAAAAACGCAATAGCATATAAAGAGATTTTCCCTTTAATAAAAGA
>CADBSX010000157.1 GCA_902797515.1 uncultured Eubacteriales bacterium
CTATCGCTATACGCGTTCCGCCCGCCGAGATGACCGCCGCCCCGAAACGCGGCGAACTCTCTTTTTCGGCTACCGTTCCCGCCGTTACGCCGAGTTCCCAAAGTCTCGCCTTTTCCCGATCTTTAAGGTCTATTCTTATTATTCTGAATTTCCTGTTTTTTTCCGCGTCGCAAAGAAACATAATAAAATATATGTTTTAATAAAAAAGAAAAGAATAAAAACGGTTGACTTTTACGCGGATACGATATATAATAAGCACATAAAAATAAATCCGACAGGGGTGCTTTTTGAGCCGCGGAAGGTTTTTCCGCCGCGCGACCGAAAAAGGCTGAGATCATACCCTTTGAACCCGACAAGGTAATGCTTGACAGGGGAAATCCGTATTTTCGCGCGTATAAAACGCCCCTTTGCCGTTCGCAAAGGGGCGTTTATGATTTTCGGTCGGAAAAATAACACCGCCTTTCGGTAAAGGAGTTTTATGTATAACGATCTTCTTGCAACTTTTCTTATCGACAAACTCACCGAGGCGAGCGCCGAAGAGGGAACGGGACTTTTCGGCGGAAGAATAAGCGTCATCGCGTTCGCGACGCTCTGTATCTTCGCCGCTCTCGCGATACTTTGCGCCGTCTTTTACTTCGTCAGACGCGACAAGGCGGGAAAAGTCCTTTGGTTTTCCTTCCTCGCGTTCACGGCGTACGCGCTTATAGTCGGAATACTTCTTCTCGCGTTGAAGATCCGTAAGGATTCCGCGAAAGAAAGGATTGTGTGGCTCGTTTTCGTGCCGATCATAATCACTCTCGCGCTTATCCTTGCAAGCGGCGCGGTCGCCTTTGTTCTGCATAGAAAATCGCCGGATAAGTCTCGCGGCGTTATGAAAATACTCATATCCGTCTGCCTTGCGGCGATATTTATAACGCTCGTTCTCGTCGCCGTCTATTACTATACGAAGATAAGCGACGGCAAGGAATACTACACCGAAGACTGGGCGCATTTCAATTCCCCCGCCCTCTACGTTTCCGCTTTCGCGCTCGTCGCGTTCACTGTCGCCGCGGGGGCGATATTCGACAAAACGCCGTTCGAGTTCGGCTCGAAAACGATAGCCTACGCGGGCGTATGCGTCGCGCTTTCGTTCGCTCTTTCCTACGTGAAACTTTTCCGTATGCCGCAGGGCGGCTCGGTAACTCTCGTTTCGATGCTGCCGATAATGATCTTCGCCTACGCGTTCGGACTTAAAAAAGGACTTGTCGTCGGACTCGTTTACGGAATACTCCAAAGCGTGCAGGATCCGTACATAATCCATCCCGCGCAATTTCTTCTCGACTATCCGATAGCGTTCACGATGCTTGGGACTGCGGGCTTGTTTTCGAGCCTTAAAGCGTTTGAAAAAACGCCGCAATTACAGTTCGGCGCGGGCGCGCTCGTCGGCGGGATACTGCGCTACGTATCGCATATCTTTTCCGGCGTATTCGCGTTCGGAGCGTGGGCTGACACCGAAAAGTTTTCAAATCTCTGGCTTTACAGCATAGCGTACAACTCTTACGTTCTGATCGACGTCGCTCTCGTGATAGTCGCGGGCGCGATACTTCTTTCCTCGAAGAGTTTCCGCGCCGCCATCGCGAAAAAATAAATTCAAACGGAAAACGAAACGCCCCGCCGTCGGACTGCCGTCCGACGGCGGGGCGTAATCCATGCCGCCTTATTTGCTTAAATACACTACCTTATACAGCGCGCCGACGCCCATTCCGCCGACGACGTTTCCGAGCGTGACCGGCAAAAGATTGAAAAGCAGCGCGTTCCCGACCGTAAACGTCGTATCGACGCCGTAAAAGAGAGCAGTCAGGTATCCCGCGGGAAGATAATACATATTCGCGACCGAGTGCTCGAATCCCGCGACGACGAATATCATAATCGGGAAGAAAAGCCCCGCGATCTTGCCGCCGACCGAATCCGCCGCGAAACTCATCCACACCGCTATGCATACGAGGATATTGCAGAGAACGCCCCTCAAAAACGCCTGACCGAAGTTGAGAGCCGCCTTGTTTTCCGCCGCCGCTATCACCGCATTCCTTACATCTTCTGCGGAAAAAACTCCGCTATAAGTTGCTAAAACGGCTATTAAACACGCGCCGACCAAATTCCCGATATATACGACGCCGAGATTTCTGATCACCTTCAAAAAGGAAACTTCGCGCTTTAAAAGCGGGATTATAAGAAGGCAGTTTCCCGTGAAGAGTTCGCTGCCCGCTATTAAAACCATAGCGAGCCCGCCGGGGAATATCGCCGCTCCCGCGACTTTGCCGAGATATACGTTTCCGAACGTCGAGCCCACTCCCGCGAGCGCGATGAACGCCCCCGCGAACACCGCGAGGATAAAGGTTTTAAGTATTCCCGTTTCGGTCTTGGCTTTGCCTATGGAAATATAACTTTCCGCGACTTCATTTGGTTTTTTCATTAGTTACCTCCCTTTCCGCGCCGCATTTAAGGCGGGGCGTAGTAAATTTAACCGCTTTTGACGAGGCGTATTTCAGTAAATTTTAACCGCCTTTTCGGTGTCGAACGCTTTCCACGGCGCTTCGTCGTCGGGCGGCTGGATCTTGAAACACAGCCTTTCCTTCGTCACGGGATGCGTGAACGAGAGCGACGTCGCCCAAAGCGCGAGTTTGCCCTTCTTCGCTTTCTCGCCGCCGTAGCGCATATCCCCGTAAACGGGCGCGCCTATATTCGCCATCTGCACTCTTATCTGATGCGTCCTGCCCGTGTGCAGTTTTATCTCGGTGAACGAAAGCCCGCCCTTTTCCTCGACCACCTTATATTCGAGTTCGGCGAACTTCGCGCCCTCGACGGTCTGCGGACAGACGTAAACCATATTGTTTATCGGATTTTTTTTGAGGTAATTTGTAAGAGTGCCTTCCTTTTCTTTCGGCGAGCCGACGAGTACGGCGTAATAGATCTTCTCGAAATCGCCCGTTTTCATCTGCTCGGAAAGCCGCGCCGCCGCCTTACTGCTCTTCGCGAACACCATTACGCCGCCCGTAGGACGGTCGAGACGGTGAACGAGCCCGACGTAAACGTTGCCCTCTTTTTTCTCTCTCTTTTTAACGTGTTCTTTTACGACCGTAAGAAGGTCTTTATCCTTGCTCTCGTCCTCGCAGCAAGGGACGTTCTGCGGCTTTAACACCACTATTATATGATTGTCCTCTTTAAGGACCGCAAGGTCTTTTTCGGTGAACGTTTCAGTCATTTATATATATTCCTCCCGCTCCGCACGGTAAATTTATTCCCTCTTCGGTCGGAAGTCCGACCTCGTAAGCGTCTATACGCCCACGCCCGAATTTGTTTTTCACGGCGAGCGTCAATATGTTTTCGAGTACCGACGGTTGAAGTCCCGTCGTATAACTGTTGATAAGAAAGAAGAGCGGATCGTCGGATAAAACTTCCGCGCAGAGTTCTACGAAAGAAAAGAGTTCGCTCTCTATCTTCCACGTCTCTCCGTTCGGTCCTCTGCCGTAACTCGGCGGATCCATTATCACCGCGTCGTATTTCCTCCCGCGCCGTATTTCCCTCTGCACGAATTTTTTACAGTCGTCTATAATAAACCTGACTTTCGCGCCTTCGAGTTTTGACAGCCGAACGTTCTCTCCTGCCCTTTCGACCATGCCTTTGCTCGCATCGACGTGGCATACGCTCGCGCCCGCCGCAAGGCACGCGCAAGTCGCTCCGCCCGTATAGGCGAAAAGGTTTAGAACGCTTATCTCTCTGCCCGCGTTTTTAATAAGCGAAGTCGCGGTTTCCCAATTCGCCGCCTGTTCGGGGAAAAGTCCCGTGTGCTTAAATCCCATAGGCTTCACTTTGAATTTGAGCGAGCCGTAAGAAATATTCCACTCGTCGGGCGTATCTTTCAGGTACTGCCATTTCCCGCCGCCGCTCTCGCTCCGCAAATACTTCGCGTTGAGCCCTTTATAGCCGTCGAGCGGGAACGCGCTCTTCCAGATAACCTGCGGATCGGGGCGAAGAAGTATTACTTTCCCCCACCTTTCGAGTTTGTATCCGTCGCCCGTGGCTATTACGGAATAATCTTTCCACTTATCCGCTATCTTCATTTTACCTTAACAACCGATAGAACGACCTTCTCGCCGTTTACGTCGAACGCCTTTTCATAACCGCCGTCGGCTTTTCCGAAAACTATCCTTTCGGCGAGCACGTCCGCCTTTATTTCTTCCGCCTTTTCTTTAAGTACTCTTTCGGCGTCGCCTTCCGCTATTGCGTAGAGTTCTATCCTGTCGGTCACCTCGAATCCCGCCTCTTTCCGCATATTCTGAATTTTGGAGACGAGTTCCCTTTCCGTTCCTTCGAGAAGAAGTTCTTCGGTAAGGTGGACGTCGAGGACGACCGTAAGCCCGTCGGTGCTTTCGGAAACGAAACCTTCCGCCGGCTCGCCGGATATAAGAAGGTCGTCGAACGCGAATTCGACTTCCGTTCCCGCGAGAGTGACTTTATATACTTCCCCCCTCTTCACGCAGGCGACGACTTCCGCCGCGTCGCAGGTTTCGAGGAAATTCTTTATCGCGCCGAGCGCCTTTCCGTATTTCGGACCGAGCGTTTTAAGTTGCGGTTTGAGTTTATACCTTATAAATCTCGACGCGTCGGACAATACTTCGAGTTCCTTTACGTTCAGTTCGTCTTTTGCTATCCCGTAGAGTTCGGGCGAGATCTTCACCTTTTTCTCGGAAGAGATATACATTTTCCGAAGGGGCTGACGGTTTTTTACGTTCGACGCGTTTCTCGCCGCCCTGCCGAGTACGACGACGGAAAGCACTTCTTCCATACCGTCTTCGAGTTCCCTGTCTATAAAACTTTCGTCCGCGGTCGGGAAATCGCAGAGATGCACCGATTCGGGCGCGCCGCCGAAAAACTGCGGAACGAGATTGCGGTAAATGCTCTCGGACAGAAACGGAACGTAAGGCGCGGCGATCTTCGCAAGCGTCACGAGGACGTGATAGAGCGTGGTATAAGCCGCTTTTTTATCCTCGGTCATTTCGCTGCCCCAGTATCTCTCTCTGCCGCGGCGGACGTACCAATTCGAGAGTTCGTCCGCAAAATCCTGCAAAAGTCTCGCCGTCTCGAATATCTTATATTCCGCAAGTCCTTCGTCAACCGTCTTTATAAGCGTGTTGAGCCGCGACAGTATCCATTTATCCATCAAAGACAACTTGCATTTTTTAAGGTCGTATTTCGACGGATCGTATTTATCTATCTCGGCGTAAAGCACGAAAAACGCGTAGGTGTTCCAGAGCGTGCCCATAAACTTTCTCTGTCCCTCGGACACCGCCTCTTCGTAAAATCTCGACGGCAGCCACGGACTCGAACTCGTGTAGAAATACCACCTTATGGCGTCCGCGCCTTGCTTATCGAGCACCGACCACGGATCGACGACGTTGCCGAGGTGCTTGCTCATCTTTATTCCGTTCTTGTCGTTGACGTGCCCTAAAACTATACAGTTTTTAAAGGGCGCTTTCCCGAAAAGGAGCGTGGATATGGTGAGAAGAGTATAAAACCAACCTCTCGTCTGATCTATCGCCTCGGAAATGAAATCCGCGGGGAAATGCTTTTCAAATAGTTCCTTGTTTTCAAACGGATAGTGGTACTGCGCGAAAGGCATAGAGCCCGAATCGAACCAGCAGTCGATAACTTCCTTTACTCTCTTCATCGTCCCGCCGCACTTGCCGCATTTGCACGTCGGCTTGTCAATATACGGGCGGTGGAGTTCTATATCCCCCTCTATTCCGCACGCCTCTTTGAGTTCGGCTTTCGAGCCGATGACTCTCGTTTCGCCGCAGTCCTCGCACACCCAGATAGGAAGGGGCGTTCCCCAATATCTCTCGCGGGAAAGTCCCCAATCTATCACGTTTTCGAGGAAGTTCCCCATTCTGCCCGACTTTATCGTTTCGGGCATCCAGTTCACCGAATTGTTCGCCGCGATAAGTTGTTCCTTTACCGCCGTGGTCTTTATGAACCAAGTACTTCTCGCGTAGTAAAGAAGGGGCGTATTGCAACGCCAGCAGAACGGATAACTGTGCTCGAATAAAATATCCTTGAAAAGTTTTCCGCTCTCTTTAAGGTCTTTTATTATAAACTTGTCCGCGTCTTTAACGAACATTCCCTTGTAAGGCTCTACCGCGTCTATGAATTTGCCCCTCTCGTCAACCATGCGCACGAACGGCAGACCGTAATTTCTGCCGACTTTCGAGTCGTCCTCGCCGAACGCGGGCGCGATGTGAACGATACCCGTGCCGTCGGTGAGAGTAACGTAGTCGTCGCAAGTCGCGTAAAACGCCTTTTCTTTGAACGAGCCGACGGCGTACGGGAACATAGGTTCGTATTCGGTATATTCGTAATCCTTTCCCTTTTTGCGGCTCACGACTTCGTAATCTTCAAAAAGCGTCGGAACGAGCGCTTCCGCTAAAATATAGTTTTCGCCGCCCGACGTTATTTCGACGTAAGTCGCGTCGGGATTCAGACATACGGCGACGTTCGACGGAAGAGTCCACGGCGTCGTCGTCCACACGAGAAAATAGGTTTTTTCTCTGTTTTTCAGCGCGAATTTCACGAATACCGACTTTTCCTTGACGTCCTTATATCCCTGCGCGACCTCGTGCGAGGAAAGCGCCGTTCCGCACCTCGGACAATAGGGAACTACCTTGTATCCCTTATACAAAAGCCCCTTGTCCGAAATGGTTTTGAGCGCCCACCAGACCGATTCTATATAGTCGTCGTGATAGGTGACGTAAGGATTATCCATATCCACCCAATAACCGAGCCTTTCGCTCATTTTGCGCCACTCGTCGGTGTATTTCCATACGGACTGTTTGCACTCTTTTATAAACGGCTCGATGCCGTATTTCTCTATATCCTGTTTGCCGTCGAGCCCGAGTTTTTTCTCTATTTCGAGTTCCACGGGCAGACCGTGAGTATCCCAGCCCGCCTTTCTTAAAACGTGCTTGCCTTTCATCGTCTGATAACGGGGAATAATGTCCTTCATTACTCTCGTTAAGACGTGTCCTATATGCGGCTTACCGTTCGCCGTCGGCGGACCGTCGTAAAAAGTGAATTCGGGCGCGCCCTCGCGCCTTTTAACGCTCTTTTCAAAAATTCCGTTCTCGTTCCAGAAGTCTATTACTTCCTTTTCCCTGTCGAGGAAATTAAGCGACGCGTCAACTTTCTTGTACATAAAATACGCTCCTTTTAAAAAATAAAAAACCGTCCTCGCAAGTCCGCGTCGCGTCTGACGACGACGGAACTTTCCACGAAGACGGATAAACTATCCGCGGTACCACTCCGTTTCCGAAAAATCGGCTCTCTATCGCCTTAACGCGGCGCGGACGTCGGGAACTACTCGCAAAAACTTTCGTCTCCGAGGCTCGGGAAGGATACCTTTTCGGTGGCGTTTATCCGCTTTCACCGC
>CADBSX010000158.1 GCA_902797515.1 uncultured Eubacteriales bacterium
CGTCCGCAATGAACTCACCGAGGCTTTGAAGGTCGGTCCGCCCGAAAACGCGCAAGTCAGTCCACGAGGCTTTCGTAAACGGTCGCGTAAACGTTTTCAGCCTTGTCTTCCCATTTTTTGTAGATACTCTTCGCCGTCTGACGATCGGGAACGACGAGTTTGAGTTCAAGAAGTGGCTGCGACGGCTCGATTATTTTGAGGTAAACGGTATAAGTGCCGTTCTTATTCATATAATAATCGGCTATGCACTCTTGCCTTTTCTTGTATTTCGTCCTGTTGTTCTTTACGAAAGCGGAAATTTCTTCTCTTATCGAAGAGGGGATCTGCACGTAAAAATCCGCGAGGCAAATTCTCCCGTCGGGAGTTATGCCGTAGAGCGGTTCGCCTTGCGAAGACACCTTGTAAATGAACGAGTGAGAAAGAAGAGTTCCCAAAAGCACTTTGCAGTCCATATATTCTATCCAGTCGTTGGAAGATGAACACATATCCAGCACGGTGTTTTCCGAGAGCGGAACTTCCATTTTGTCAAAGACGAACAATAATATTAATTTATCGACGAGAGCGTCGCCTTTGACAAGCATAACTTTCCCTCTTTATCTTTTTATTATTGCTCGAATTGTTTGAGTTCCGCGAGAAGATCGTCGCAGTCCTGCGAGTGGATTTCTACGCTTATAGGTCTCGAAAGATCGAGGCTGAATATGCCTAAAATGGACTTCGCATCAACGACGTATCTGTCCGAGCGAAGATCTATTTCGTAAGCGTATTTCTGAACTATCGAAACGAAAGTTTTTACCTGACTTGCCATCTGAAGAGATATCTGTACCGATTTCATATTTGACCTCCTGTTTTTAAGCCGAAAGTCGGATAAAATTTTCGCTCCGACTTTTCATTCGGCTATATCTCTTCACCATTATACACCTAATCGCAAAAAAAATCAATGGTTTTGTGATAAATATCTTGTTTAAATTAAAGAGTTGTGGTATAATCATAATATACCGACACGGGAAGATATATACATATGATCACAAGAGAAGATTCATTGAAAAATTTCAACGCGAAAATGGAAGAACTTATTCTTTCCAAATATCTGCTTGCGGACAACAAGATAAGCGAGGTGTTAAAGACCGTCGCAGACTCTTCGCTTTTGTACGAACTTTTCGAGTACGTGACCGAGGATTTCGATTACAATATGTACAAGAGAGTATGTTTCACGTCTTACGCCGATAAAGTGGATTTCAAATTGCCGAAAAAGAACGAGGATCTCCTCGCTTTCTGTTTTCTTCTTTTAATGGAAATAGATTCAAAAAAAGAAGACCTGATGCGGCTTTTGGACGAATATTTCCGCTCGGCGGGCGGAAAACAGCAGAGTTATAACAATTTCGCTTTAAAAGTGCTTATTCCCTTTCAACTCACCGTAAAAAAAGTCGCCGAGAGCATTATCGAGGCGGAAAACGCGGAAACGGAAGAGGAAAAGTCCGCGGGAAAAGAAAACCGCTCGGGTTACGTTTTTTCGCCCGCGAGAAAATACGTGCTCGCCGTTAAAAACGAAGTCGTAAAGAGCGGAACGCCGAAAGACGACGGCGACAGGGACGAATTGATTTTCTGCCTTGACGAACTGTCCGACGCGCTCGCGAAAAAAGACGGCAAGACCGCCGCGCTCGCTTTTATCGGCGTAAAATTTATTCTGCGCGGCGAAAAGAGGCCGATAGCCGACCTCGATAAACTCGCGGCTCTTATAGCGGAGGAAACCGACGGTGAGTGAAAAGAGATTGTCGGGCGAAACCGTATATAAGGGCAGAATTCTTTCTCTCGATCGCGACGAAGTGCTCTGCGACAACGGGAACAAAGGCGTAAGAGAGGTCGTCCGTCACGGCGGCGGAGCGGCGATACTCGCAGTCAAAGACGGCAAGATACTGATAGAAAAGCAGTACAGATACGCGCTCGGAAAAGAAATATACGAAATTCCCGCGGGGAAGAGAGAAAAAGACGAAGATTTTTTCGTCACCGCGAAAAGAGAACTCGAAGAGGAAACGGGGCTTATTCCGAAAGACCTCAAAAAACTCGTTGAAATTTATCCGTCCCCGGGATACACGACCGAAAAGATCGCGATCTTCGTTGCCACAAAATTCGGGAAAGGCGAAAAGCATTTCGACGATACGGAAGATATTACGAGCGAGTGGATAGACGTCGGAACGCTTATGCAAATGATCGGAAACGGCGAGATAGAGGACGCTAAAACCGTCGTCGCTCTGTCGCTTTGGTCAAATTTACGCTAAAAAAGTGGACAAAAAGTCGTAAATATGTTAAAATAAAAATATCGGGACGATCGTACGGTTGCGGGGAGTAATATCCACGAGGAAAGTCCGGGCTCCGCACGGCAGGATGCCGCCTAACGGACGGTGAAGGTAACTTTAAGGAAAGTGCAACAGAAAATAACCGCTCATTTTAAGTCGTATAAGCTTCGCGATACTTCGTTTCTGTAAAACCTCAAAAACTTGATGACCGATAAGGTCTATCTCGTTTTTTCGGTTTTACGAGCCTCGTCTCGCTCGTTTCTCCGACTTAAAATCCCGCTTTAAAGGGATAGCGTTTCGTCGCAATGGGTAAGGATGAAAAGGCAGGGTAAGAGCCTACCGGACTTCCGGAGACGGAAGTCGCCGTGTAAACCCCATCCGGAGCAAGATAGGGGCAACTCGTAAGACAGCCGGTCGGAGTTGCCCGCAAAACGTCGCTTGAGCTTGTCGGCAACGGCAAGCGTAGATAGATAACCGTATTAAATGACAGAACCCGGCTTACAGGTCGTCCCGACGCCCGCCCTCGGCAATAAAATTGCCGAGGGCGGGCGTTTTTTTGTCCGTCGCAGCCTTTTACGATTGACTTTATTCTTTACTTGTGGTAAACTGATTTTATGAAAATCGAAAAGTTATATCCCGAATGTAAAGATTACGTTTGGGGCGGCGAAAAACTGAAAAAAGAGTACGGCAAAAAGACGGATAAAACGCCTTGCGCCGAGAGTTGGGAACTGTCTTTCCATAAAGACGGAAAGACGAAGATATCCGGCGGCGCGACTCTCGAAGAGACCGTTTCGGAAAAAGACGTCGGAAAAAAGGCGGCGAAATTCCCGTTTTTTCCAACGCTGATAAAATTTATTGACGCGAAAGGCGACCTTTCCGTTCAGGTACATCCTTCCGACGATTACGCTTTAAAATACGAAAATTCTTTCGGAAAAACCGAAATGTGGTATATCGTCGAGGCGGAATGCGGCGCGGGGATATATCTCGGCTTTAAAAAGGACGTTTCGGAAGCCGAGTTCAGAAAGGCGATAGAGAATAAAACTCTGACGAGCCTGCTCAATTTTTACGAAGTAAAAAAGGGCGAGTGTTATTTTATTCCGTCGGGAACTCTTCACGCCATCTGCAAGGGCTGTCTTATCCTCGAAATACAGCAAAACAGCAACCTTACGTACAGAGTTTACGATTACGGCAGAAAGGACAAAAACGGAAAGGAAAGAGAACTTCACGTCGATAAGGCGCTCGCGGTCACAAATACGAAAAAGTCGGCGTATAAGCCGATTATCGCGAAAGACGGCGGCGTTTTAGGCTCTTGCGATTACTTTACGGCGACGTATTATTCCGTGAAGGGCGAAAGGGAATTTTACGCGGATAACGGCTCTTTCGCCTGTGTGACCGCTATTTCGGGCGAGGGAGAAATAGACGGACAAAAATTTAAAAAAGGCGACAGTTTTTTCGTTCCCGCCGGATACGGAAAATACTTAATATCGGGCGATTCCGAAATAATAATCACGGAAATTTAAAGAAAAAATGAAAACTTTGGTAGTTGCGTCGGAAAATAAAGGGAAATTAAAAGAGATAAGAGAGATACTCGGCGACAGGTACGAGATAATTTCGATGCGCGACGCGGGATTTTCGGGCGAGATAGTCGAGGACGGCGAAACTTTTTACGAAAACGCACTCAAAAAGGCTAAAACCGTTGCCGAAACACTGAAAACAGACGCGCTCGCGGACGACAGCGGGCTTTGCGTCGAGGCGCTCGGCGGAGCCCCCGGAGTTTATTCCGCGAGATATTCGGGGAGCCACGGCGACGACAAGGCGAACAGGTCGGCACTGCTTAAAAATCTCGCGAACGAAAAAAACAGGCGGGCGAAATTCGTCTGCAATATGGTTTTGTACGGGGCGAACGGAGAAATCGTTTCGGGAGTCGGCGAAACTTACGGAAATATCGGATACGAAGAAGAGGGCGGAAACGGATTCGGTTACGACTGCGTTTTCATATCCGACGACTTAAAGAAGTGTTTCGGGCTCGCGAGCGACGAAGAGAAAAATTCCGTCAGTCACAGAAAACGCGCGATAGAGGATCTGCTTTGTAAATTATGAAAAAGATAGTCGTTTTGTCGGATACGCACGGCAACGTCGCCGCGATAAGGAAGATGGAAAACGTTATACGCGAAAGCGATATGGTGATACACCTCGGCGACGGTTATAACGATTTGAATTATCTGTATCCCGAAATAAAGGAAAAGTTATACCGCGTCCACGGAAATTGCGATTACGGCTTTGATAAAGAGATAGTGATTGAGACGGAAGGCGTAAAGATATTCGCCACTCACGGGGATGCGTACGGCGTAAAGCGGGGAACGGCAAAACTCGCGGAGGCGGCGAAAGAAAACGGTTGCCGCGTCGCGTTATACGGGCATACGCATCGCGCGGAGATCGCCGAGCGCGACGGGATAACCGTAATAAATCCGGGAACTCTGGAAAGATACGGCGTAAAAAACAGTTTTTGTTATATGGTCGTTACGGGAGAAAAAGTGACCGCGGTCATCAACGAAAACCTGAATTGAAAAAAGTTTTATAATTTTGGTAAAACGGATAAAAAACGATTGACATTGCAGATTATTTTTGATAAAATATTCAAGCATTGAGTTTGTGCGCGGGTGTAGTTCAATGGTAGAACACCAGCCTTCCAAGCTGGTTGCGTGGGTCCGATTCCCATCACCCGCTCCATTATTTCTCGGTTTGGGATTTAAAAATGCGCCTGTAGCTCAGCTGGATAGAGCACCGCCCTTCTAAGGCGGGTGTCAGGGGTTCGAATCCCTTCAGGCGCGCCAGCCTTAAATGGCGGGAGTAGCGCAGTTGGTTAGAGCGTCAGATTGTGGTCCTGAAGGTCGTGGGTTCGACTCCCATCTCCCGCCCCATTAAAACTTTGGGGTGTCGCCAAGCGGTAAGGCACCGGATTTTGATTCCGGGATTCGTAGGTTCAAATCCTGCCACCCCAGCCACTTAATTTAATATGGTCCATTAGCTCAGGAGGTAGAGCACATGACTTTTAATCATGTTGTCCGGGGTTCGAGTCTCCGATGGATCACCAAAAAGCACCTTTAGCTCAGTTGGTAGAGCAACTGACTCTTAATCAGTGGGTCGCGGGTTCGAGTCCCTCAAGGTGCACCAATCGGGACTCAGTTGAACCAGGAAGGTTTAATTGAGTCCTTTTGTTTTGCAAAATTGTATAATTTATTGTTTTAGCGGTTATCGCATTTTTACGATAGCCGCTATATTTATGCTCTCCGTATAAATTTTCGCCGTTACGTTGTAGCAAGTGTGGCATACCGTGCGCAAAAGTAAACGCAAGTAAATTTTTCTATATACATTATAATATATGTCCTTTGAGTTTTCTCTCAAAGGATTTTTCTTATGAAAATTTTTCTTGTCCCCGTTGACTTTTGCAAAATTACTTTTACCCCTTATTCCCACTACCGCGGTATGCCTTTTTGCTCCTGCCGTAAGGCAAATAAAAATTTATACGGAGGTATTCCAAAATGAAACAATTTAACAACACCCCAGACTATTTTCAATGGATTGTAGTCAAAAAGTCCATAAATATGGACGTTGCAAACAAGGCTCACCCGCTTTGTTTTGTCAACACACCCGACAGAGACGCTCAGGCAAGTTTGAGTTACCATCTCGGTAAAACGGGTATGATGGCTTACAACTCGGATTATTACAAAGATATTTTCGCAAAGAAATATAATTTGTCCGAACTCGAAGTTTTGAGCGTTGACGAATTTATTTCCAAATATCCGAGCGGCATAAAAGCCGAGGAGGATAAATAATATGGGTTGGACTTATTACACGGCAAGCGCATACAAAAACGGCAAGATAGACAGGCTTGCCGAATGCAGATATGAGTTCGGCAAAAGCCCCGAATGGGGAATTATTCTTAAAGACGCTCTGGTCGGAACGACATACTATGCGGCTATAAAACTTACAAAAACGGAAAAGGTATTTGCTCTCGTCGCTCTTACCGCTACGGATAAACGGGACTTCGGATATAAAGATATGGATGAAACTATGCACCCGTTTTATTACGATTGTCCTATCGGTATTCTTAAACTGTTATCTCCCACGGATAACGAAAGCGCAAAGACTTGGAGAGAAAAATGTTACGAACGGCACGAGATCAAAAAGAAACTAAATAAGGCAAAGAAAATACAAATAACTCTCCCCGACAACTTCAACGGTTATTATTACGCCCCGGGCGAAACAGTAAAACTCGAAAGATACAAACGCGGGCGTTGGGTAGATCGGAACAAACGCGTCGCTTTTAAGCAAAACGACGTAATTTATTACGGATTTATAATTTTAGAATAAGAGGTGTATTTATGAAAAACGAAACTTATGATTACTGTTACAACGGCTCTATACGGGAAAAAGTCGCAACTTTTATTGACGGCTCTCCTTTGCTCACTCATTTAAAAAGTGAGAAATATTACGAACTCGAAGATTCCATCGTAAATCTAATTCAGGATATAATCGGCGAGATAAAACACAGGACGGTATATCTCGTTCAATTCGATTGGTCTACGGACGACGCGGACGGGGTAGAAACTTTTTTATTCAACGATTACGACGCTGCATACCAAAAATTCAAAGACCTCGTTATGGAAGAATGCAATTCCGAAACGTCTTGGGTTGGCGACCGAGCGTTAGACGAAAACAAAGAACCGAACGAAGGCTATCTTTTAGATTACGACGACAACAATTCGGGCGAATCGGAAGTTTATTTCCACGTCACGGAAGAAAGGAATTACAATTACCACTCTTTCATTGACCTGATTAAAAAAGAAATAATATAGCGATACAAAAACTAAACTCTTAACGAAGGCAACGGGCATTTTGAAAATGCCCGTTATTTTTTTGCCCCCGTATAAATTTTTGCCTTACGTTGTCGCTATCTTGGCATACCTCTCGCAAAAGTAAACGCAAGAAAATTTTCTATATACATTATAATATATCTCCTTTGAGTTTTCTCTCAAAGGATTTTTTCGACGAAAATTTTTCTTGTTCCCGTTGACTTTTGCAAAATTACTTTTACCCTTTATTCCCCCTACCGCGGTATGCCTTTTTGCTCCTGCCGTAAGGCAAATAAAAATTTATACGGAGGTTTCTTATGGAAATCAATTACAAGACAACTGAAGATAATTGCGGTAACGTAATTATCTCCCTTTCAAACAGTGATGAACTGTTGGAAGTTGCAAACACGTTAGAGTTTATTTCTAAACTACTATGTAATCACATTAGTTACGATTTAGACTTTGACAGCAATGAGATCACGGTATTCGTAAACGATTACTATGAATTTCTCACTTTAAGAGGAAAACTCTTGGATCACTGCGCTATCGCATAAGGAGAACTACTATGGACAACACTGTAAAAATCGTTATAGGCTCTTGGGGTTCGTATAACGAATGTAACGAAAGAGCCTTGGGTTCAAAGTGGCTTGACCTTTCGGATTATCTCGATTGGGAACAAATTACCGAAGAACTCAAAGCCGAAGGATTTATCCTTGACGGCATCGACGAAGAACTCTTTATACAAGACGTTGAAGGGTTACCGTCAGGCTGCAAAAATTGGGATTATACAAATCCGCAGACCTTATTTGAAACATTGCTCGAATCGGGAGTTTTGCACGACGCTTACAAATACGGGGTTTTGCTTGCGTATCTTGAAGTGCGTTCTTATGAAGATTTCGAGCGTCTCGTATCTACTCGCGGCGTTCGCGGGGACGATAATATAAGCGTATATAAAGGCTACGATTGGAAAGATTACGGCAAGTTAATGTTCGACGAATGCGGCTATGGCGAATGCATCCCCGAACACTTACAGGATTATTTCGACTTCGAGGCTTA
>CADBSX010000159.1 GCA_902797515.1 uncultured Eubacteriales bacterium
AAGAGGAGCGACCGACCGAAAGGCTATATTACGAAAATTTTTCGCAATATAGATAAAAGGTCGCGTTGCGACGACGTCGCCCCCTTTCAAAAACTATCGCGCGCCTTGCCTGACGGGCGACTATCGTTTCACCGACTTGATTTTACGATACTGTTAATCCCGTGATGCGGCGTTGCGCTCTGTTTATTGTCATCCTGAGAATCGCCTCTTGTATTGCTTGCGAAGGATCTCGCTTGAATCAAAGCGGATTCTTCATTTGCCCGTCAGGCAGGTCGGTTCAGAATGACAAAAGAGTTTGCCGCATTTTATGCCTGCGCTGACGAGATGACGGAAAAAACGAAACCTTGCCGAAAAACGAAAGAATAAAGGAGTTTTCCATGGTCGAAAAAGTAAACGGCATTACGGTTTTTACCGTGAATTATAAAGAGAGCGATAAAATTCTTACGCTGTTCACTTTGGAAAAGGGAAAGATCACCGCAAACGCGAGAGGGGTTCGCAAAGCCAACGCGAAGAGCAGGCAGATAGGCGAACCTTTTTGCTTTGCGGAAATAATGCTCGCCGAAAAATCGGGAAGATATACGGTCACGGAAGTCAGCGTCGGGGATTATTTTTATCCGATACGTACCGACGTAAAAAAGTATTACGCGGGAGCGTGCGCCCTCGAATTTACGAACGCCTTTATGCAGGAAGGGCTCGTCGATTCGGATTACTTCGTGCTTCTTCTCGACTTTTTGAAAAATCTCGCCTACGGCGACGCCGATCCGAAAACTCTGCTCGTGAAATTCCTCTTCGACGCGGTGAACGAAAACGGTTATTCTTTAACTCTCGGCGCGTGCGGCAGATGCGGGGAAATAATAAAGGACAGAGTGTTCCTTTCTCTCAAAGAGGGATTTTGCGTGTGCGACGGATGCAGAAAGACGGGCGAGCGGGAATTTTCCTTCCCGACTTATACCTATCTTTTAAAGGCGGCGTCGGGCGAAGAAACGGACGGGGCGGCGGAAGAGACCAAGAACAACGCTCTTAAATTTTTCGGATATTACGTCCTTAAAACCACGGACGTCGAACTGAAATGTTTAAAGTCGCTTATCGAATTATAACGCTTTACAAAAACGGGAAAATGTGTTAAAATACAAAGGTTCGGCGGGAAAGACGAAAAAGTCTCGCGCGGACGAAGGAAGAACTATGAAAACAGGCGTTCTTATAATAGGGGCGGGGCCCGCCGGAATATTCACGGCGATAGAACTCGTCAGAAAAGGATATAAAGGCAGGATAACCATAGTCGAAAAGGGGCTTGCGGTAGAAAAAAGAGTATGTCCGAAGACAAAAACGGGCGCTTGTATGAAATGCAAGAATTGCTCCATAACCACGGGCTTTTCGGGCGCGGGCGCGTTTTCGGACGGAAAACTCTCTCTTTCGAGTTACGTAGGCGGCGCGCTTCCCGACAGGATCGGGCACGACGTCGTTCAGGAAACGATAGAATACGTGGATAAAATTTATCTCGAATTCGGCGCGGATACGCATATAGAGGGCGTGGAACATCCCGAAGAGATAAAGCAGATAAGGAAAAAGGCGATAATCGCGGGACTCACTCTCGTCGATTGTCCTATACGCCATCTCGGTACGGAAAAGGCGCAGAACATATATTACGGAATAGAAAAGTACCTCGTCGCAAACGGCGTGGAACTCCTTTTCGGCGCGGACTGCAAAAACGTGGTGATAGAAGGAAGTTCCTGCAAGGGCGCGATAGTTCTTATCGGCGGCAAAGAAGAGGTGATAACCTCGGATAAGACGATAGTCGCGACGGGCAGGCGCGGCGCGGAGTGGCTCGAAACAATGTGCACCGAACACGGTATAGAGCATCAGCCCTCTACCGTCGATATAGGCGTGAGAGTGGAAGTCAGAAACGAGGTCATGGAAGAGGTGAACAAAGTCCTCTACGAATCCAAACTGATAGGCTATCCCGCGCCGTTCAAAAACAAGGTGAGGACGTTCTGTCAGAATCCGGGGGGATACGTCGCGCAGGAAAACTACGACGACGACCTCGCCGTCGTGAACGGGCATTCGTTCAAGGACAAGAAATCGGACAACACGAACCTTTCGATACTCTGTTCGCACAACTTCACCTATCCGTTCAACCAGCCGATAGAGTACGCGAAAAAGATAGGAGAACTCACGAATATGCTCGGCGACGGGCATATCCTCGTCCAGCGTTACGGGGACATACTCGACGGAAAGAGAACGTGGCAAAAAGAACTCGACAGGTCGAATTTAAAGCCGACTCTTCCCGACGCGGTCGCGGGGGACATAACCGCCGCTATGCCGTACAGGACGCTTACCAACATACTCAATTTTATAAAGCAACTCGATATGGTGGTCCCGGGATTTGCAAGCCCCGAAACGCTTTTGTATTCGCCCGAACTCAAATTCTATTCCAACAAGATAAAGATGGACGACGACTTCAATACCAACATAGAAAACCTGCACTGTTTAGGCGATTCGTCGGGCTGGACGAGAGGACTTATGATGGCGTCCGTGATGGGCGTTCTGATGGCGCGAAAACTGAAATT